>JACCWJ010000045.1 GCA_013697705.1 Gammaproteobacteria bacterium
TCTAAATGGCTTAGTAACCATTTTAGCGACATGCTCGGGAAGCCCCAATATTTTTGCGGCGGTGTATATATAGTAATTCGTAGTTTCTAAACTCATGATCTTCCCTTCTGAGTTCTACATTAATAAATGTTTAGCTTATTTTTTCATAACTATTCAGTACTAATTTAGAACCTGGCAAGAACGGAGGGATTGGCGCGGGATTTCTAAAGGCGGGGTTAGGCTGAGAACACCTAACCCCTATAGTATTATTTCTTTATTATGGCTTGAACTTTAGTGCCTTGTTTACCAGCACCTGAAGTTCTCGCCCCAAATATGTTACGCACTTCAATTGTGGCATGATTTGGAACGTAATCTCTGAAGAATTCATAGCCTTCCTCATCATATAACACCACTTCCACGGCATCAAAATAAACGTCGGAAAGAATATCATCGACTTCACCAGGGTAAACCGTGTCATTTATTGATGTTCCAGGCACTTTAACAGTGATCATTTGAGAACTGTTATTGAAAACATGGACGTCTGTTTTTACATATGACGCAGAGCGTACCATTTTACTCGATTGGTCGTTGCTGTGTTTGCTGGTTCGAAGACTAGTCAAATCCGGTGCTGCCAATGCACTTACTGAGAAAAGGAGGCCTGCCAGAAGACAGATTGTAATTCTAATCATTTTCATAATTCACCCTATCTAATTATATTTGTATAAAAAGGCTGCCTATCATAGCAAATATAAGTATTTTGCCAAGTGAATTCTCTAGCAACCCCACGACGAGCTCAAATTGCGGGCTTAATTAAAATAGTTTATCTTACGGGCTTGCCCTATGGACATTTACACTACGGAGAAGAAACTTATGCAAGCAGCTACAGAAACACCTTCGGCAATCGTTGAGCCCAACATTCGAATTGATAAACTCCCCGCCAATGAAATTGGAGAGATGGAGGGAGGATTTTCTGCATCTATATTTCTACCGAATGTTACAATACAAAAAATACATACAATTTTTTCTAAAACAAAGATGTGGCATGAGATGTTTGCTCCTGTCACTCTTGCCTTGGAAGAACAGGGAACTATTCCTAAAGAAATCGCTGTTGGATTATCCGGTACTGCTCAATCCTCCCTTGAACCCGTTCCTGCATTTTACGAAATCGAAGTAATTGAAAAAGATGACGATCATATGCTTGTCAAAGTACGATTAAAAAAATGCGAGGCAAATACTCAAAATGACATTTATTTTAAAGACCTTTTAGGGATATTCCTGTTTACCTCTGGCAACCAGGGTGTTAATTATTCCGTCAACATGCAATATCTTCGCAACAATCTCCTTAGTAACAAAGCAAAAGATGTACTGTTAAATTTCGAAAACATTATGCAAGCGGCATTGAAAAATTCCATGCATACAGCATTTAGTAAAATTTGTGACCCCGCCTCTAAGGCACTGCGAAAAAAAATCAAAAACGAACTACAAATTACCCCCATCTCTGCAGGTGATTTGCCACAAGCTTACGCCGGTGGTGTTCAAGGCTCATGGCTAATTCCTACTACTAGTGATAAAGTTTTAGCAGTGCTTTGTGATGTTAAAGAATATAATAAATTACATCCTAATTTTCCAGCGATTGAAAAGAGTCACACTCAAGATGAGCAATCCCAACTAAGTTTTAATTTTATTAAGGTGAACTTTCCGCTGCGCCTCGAGAAAATTAACGAACAAACGATAGAATTAACGTCTCTCGATCAAAACTTTTTAAAAAGCATTTACAAGGGTACTTTTTTTTCCTCCCTGCTGGCGGATTTGAAACTCAAATTTGTAACTCAATCACAAGGTAATGAAACCTTGTTAACCATAAGCTTTATGCATAAGCTCATGTCATCAATAAGAGACCTCACTGGACCCGCGGTGAATGATGCTGCAAGTAAGCTTATCAGGACTATGGAGCGTCGTATGGTTCAGAAATTTATGCACGACCTGACCCCTGACAATAATAACAATAATACTTTACGATTAGAGGATGAAGTAAGTACTCCAAGTTTTACGGGTTAGTATTTGGGTTTCCTGGATTTCGCTTCGCTACATCCAGGCTACATGGCTGCATATTGTAGCCTGGATGTAGCGAAGCGAAATCCGGGTTCCTGGTTAATTAACTACCGTAGCGATATTAATTTGGAGGGGCCTTCTTGAATCTTTGGATATTACTTCACTCTTACCGACCAGATCTCCTTTCGCAGGTAATGCATTACCTGATTTCGACACTCTTGCTTCGACATAAAATTTATTAGCATTTGCTAATGATTTACCAGGTAACATACTTTGCAAGTCACCCAAGGCCAAGTGTACTGGAAACTGCTTAATGTCTAAACGCAGTGCTGCCAAAGGAATTTTAGATCCCCCCGCATCCAGCGCGTATACAAATAAAATATTACTTTGACTCAAATTATTTTTAAAAGTCGCTGACAAATTAATGGTTACCTTTATTTTAGCAAATGCATTATTAATTACAGGGAGTTGATTTTGGGCTTGGCTAATCATAGCTATTAATGATTTTGAATCATCAGAATCTATAGGGAAATATTTCAATAAACTTTCCCAATAACGAATTGCTTTATCAAATTGTTTCTGTTGGAACGCATCCAGCGCTAATAAATTCATTGCATTAATGTTGTTTGGATCGCGTTTTAACAATTTCTCAAGCAGCGTTGCATCTTCGGCGGTGAGTTTGTGGTTAATATAAAAATTGGCGGAGACAAATTGAAGCACATAATCAGGCTCATCAGGCTTTAACAGAACCGCTTGTTTAAATGATTGTAGAGCAGATACGTAGTTTTTTTCATTAAAATAAAGCTTGCCTAATAGATACCAACCTTTGGCGCTATTTTCATCTTTAGGGAGCTGATCCAATTTATGACGCAACGCAAGAATAATTTTATGACGAGAGCCATACTTTGCAATTTCTTGCCGCACATTATCATTGCGGTTTTTTAGAGTTAATTCTTGAGCCACTAATTCACTTTTACCCCAGTAGCTATACATCAACAGAGAAAAAAGTGGAAACAATACAATGATAAAAACTATGCTTAAGCAGAGTGATTTAACTGTTAAATTTTCAGAGGCAAAACGTGGAGAAACTTTCTTATAGCTAAGCAAGGGTATTATTAAAAAAGCGAGTGCGATAATTGTTAAAATAATAATGGCTGACCAAAATAAAATCATTTTCAACCTATCTGTTTGGTATTTTGTTGCAATGTAACACTGTCAATGTCATGGGTCCGTTGTCTTTGTCGATGTATACTCAAAAATAAAATTGCGAAAGCTCCGACTAAGAATATAAAAGGACCCAGCCATAAGATGAAGGTAGTATTATTAATGCTTGGTTTAAATAAAATATATTCCCCATATCGCTGCACGAGATAATGCTTAATCTGCATTTCTGAATAACCAGCACTGACCTGGTTATATACTTCCTTTTTTAAATCTTGGGCAAGTGGCGCGTTAGACTCAGCCAAGCTTTGGTTTTGGCAAACTAAGCATCGAAGCTCGCTAATTAAACGTTTAAACTGTTGCTCTTGTACGGGAGAAGTAAAGTGATAGTTATTTTCAACATTAGCCAATGTTACTGTAAAAAAAACAATGGCAGAAAAAAAGAAAACTACTTTAACAAAAAATTTCATTCCTCCTCCTGCTGTATTTTCTTAATTCTTGGCAGTAAGTCATTATCCAAAATTTCCACTGTCAGGGGGCCTACGTATCGATAGCGAACAATACCCCGCTTATCAATCAAAAATGTCTCTGGTGTACCATAGACGCCAAATTGCATAGCTAATTTTCCTTGAGGATCATAAATGATTTTGTGATAGGGGTTGCCTCGTTTAATCAAATAACTCAGCGCATTTTCTTGCTGGTCTTTATAATTTAAACCAAATAGTTGAATTTGATTTTTTTGGACAAGGTCAATTAATAAAGGATGCTCTATTTGACAGCTTTCGCACCAAGAAGCCCATACATTTAAAATTGTTATTTTGCCCTTAAACTGCCTGCTGTTAATCACCTCATGTAAATCATCTAAAGAAGGAGATGAAAAATTCGGGACAGGTTTGTTAACCAATAAGGAAGGCAATAAATTTGGATCTTTACCCAGCCCTTTCCAGAAAAAAAGAACAATCACCAAAAACACTACTAATGGACCTATAAAGCGCATTCGGAGAGTCATGGAATCACCTCTTTAAAAGGCGAATTTTTAACTCTAAAGGCTGCAATAATACCTCCCAACATCATGAGCAATCCACCCAACCATATCCAGCGTATAAAAGGTTTATAATAAACCCTCATTGACCATGCTTCATTTTCCAACTTTTCTCCCAATGCGAGATAGAGGTCATGAAAAGGATGAATATGTATTGCGGTTTTAGGAAGCGCCATTTGTTGTGCAGTATATCTGCGCATCTCAGGACGTAAAATGAAGTTTTGCTGATGTTTTCGCACCAAAAACTGACCTTGGGAAAAAGAATAATTAGGCCCCTCACCCCCTATCACTTTTTCAAATGTAATAGCGTAAGGACCAATCTTAAGCACATCATTTGGGGACATTCGAATATCACGTTGAACGCTGTAAACCGACGAAACGACTATACCTATGACACAAATTCCGAAACCCATATGCGCGATCATCATTCCCAGTCTTTTCGTAGAGAAATGGGGTTTTGAAACAACTACGCTATGTTGCAGCGTTGCAATAATGACCCAAAAGGCGAGCATCAACCCAATTAAAATACCCACGTGAAATTTGCCGGTCATCCATAGGGGCAGAATTAAAGCGAGCAATAGACTAATGGGTAAAGTGTATTTGAATCGTTTAACCACGAGTGAAACACGTGATTCCTTCCAGTGTAATGCAGGGCCGATTCCCATCATAAATAAAATCGGCACAACTAAGGGGATAAAGACAGCATTAAAATAGGGAGGCCCGACGGATAATTTTCCCAGCCCTAGCCCATCAATAATCAAGGGATAAATAGTCCCCAATAAAACGGTCAGCATGCAAGAGGTTAATAAAACATTATTGGTTAATAACATCGTTTCTCGGGACCATAATTGGAAAACACCACTATTTTGAATGGTATGTCCCCGCCATGCATAAAGCAGTAGCGACCCGCCAACCACAGCCACTAGAAAATATAAAATAAAGGCCCCTCGAGTGGGGTCAATAGCAAAGGCATGCACCGAAACTAATATTCCCGAGCGCACCAAAAAAGTTCCCATTAAGCTTAAGGAGAAGGTACAAACTGCAAGTAAAACTGTCCATGCTTTAAAGACGTTTCGCTTCTCAGCCACAATTAAGGAATGGATGAGAGCAGTGCCAGAAAGCCACGGTAAAAAAGACGCGTTTTCTACTGGGTCCCAGAACCACCATCCTCCCCAGCCTAAAACTCTATAGGCCCACCAGCTTCCCAAGGTAATACCTAAGGTTAAAAAACTCCACGCGATTAAGGTCCATGGGCGCGCAAATCTTGCCCACTTCGCATCAAATTTGCCACTGATAAGCGCAGCAATAGCGAAAGCAAAAACCACGGAAAAACCGACATATCCCATGTAAAGCATAGGAGGATGAATGATTAAGCCGGGATCTTGTAGAAGAGGATTTAAATCTCTGCCTTCCAAGGGAATAGAGGGAAGTAATCGCTGGAATGGGTTAGAAGTCGTTAATAAGAAAAGTAAAAACCCAACGGATATGCTGCCTAAAATTGATAATACCCGCGCTGTCATAACAAGCGGTATCTGGCTAGAGTATTTACCTACTAAGGCGGTCCAAATACTCAGTATTAACACCCATAGCAACAATGACCCTTCATGAGCCCCCCAGGTCGCACAAATGCGGTAAATAACTGGCAAATGAGTATTGGAGTTTTGAGCGACATACGCCACTGAAAAGTCATTAATTGCTAAGGAATAAGCTAATATGGCAAAGCTAATGCCGATGAAAACAAACTGTGCATAGGCAGTTGAAATCGCGAGATTAACCCACAATCCAGATTTATTAAACGACCCCCACATGGGCAGGATGACCTGCACTATGGCTAAGCACAATGCGATAATTAAACAATAATGACCAATTTCAGGTAACATTTGACCTCAACTTGAGCTTAACGATTAACGATGAGCAATAGTAAAAGAAAAGCGCAAACTACTCTTTTTTGATCCCCGGAGGCATATATTTCTCATCATGTTTGGCGAGCACTTGAGTGGCTCTGAAGGTATTAGAAATAAAATGTCCTTCCACTACCACGCCCTGTCCCTCTCGAAATAAAGAGGGTACGATTCCCGTATATTCAATGGTTACTTCTTTGACAAGATCAGTAATAATAAAATGCATTTTCAAACTATTTGGCTCACGATTCAAACTGCCTTTTTTGACTAACCCTCCAATACGAAGGTTGGTCCGGGGCAGCGGGTTCGTGTTCAATTGAGAAGGGGTATAATAAAGATTAATATTCTTATTTAAGGCAAACAGCACTAAGCTCACAGTTACCCCAACGCCCACTACCATCATCGTTAATAATACTAAGCGGTTTCTTCGCTTTGAATTCAATTTTCACTCCGTAACCTAGCCTTTATTCGATGGAACTTTTTAAACGATGACACCAGACTTACCAAAAAAAGAACGAGCATTAAACCATAGGCGGACCAGATGAAGGCGCCGTAGCCGTCCATTTTGAGAAAAAAGACTATATTATCGATTAAATGATGCATTATTTTCAGTAGCTAAGATGTTTTTAACCCAGTGAGAGCGATGTTCCCGAAGTAATAGTTCATTGCGCGCTCGCAACAGAAGAACAATAATATAAAATAGCAAAAAAGCCAATATCATCGCAAGAAGTGGATACAACATTGAAGGAGCGATTGAAGGGGAATTAAATTTTAGGATGCTCGCTTTTTGATGCAACGTATTCCACCAATTCACGGAATAATGAATGATAGGTAAATCCACCACTCCTACAATAACCAAAATACTACTGGCGCGAATCGCCTTTTCTTTTTCGACTATTGCTGACTGCAAAGCGATAACCCCAACATATAAAAACAATAAAATCAGCTCTGACGTAAGACGTGCGTCCCATAACCACCATGTCCCCCACGTAGGAAGACCCCAGAGAGCGCCTGTCACCAACGCTAAAAAAGTAAAGGAAGCCCCTATAGGTGCGCTTACTGCAAATAACACCTCAGCCAATTTCACTCGCCAAATCAAACCGATACTGGCCATTATGGCCATAAAGAGGTACACCCCTAATGAGAGCACAGCACTTGGGACGTGAACATAAATAATTCTAAACGCCTCGCCTTGCTGGTAGTCAGCAGGTGCCAGATATAGCCCTCCGACTAAGCCATAACTTAAAGTTATTCCAAACAGCACCATTACCCAGGGTAAGGATGCGGTACAAAAAGTATAAAAGTTCTTGGGAGCTGCAAATTTATAGAGTGTTGATAGCATAGGATCTCAGCAAACAAAAAAAAGGAGTGTACCATAACACTCCCAAAACGTAATGAGGATATATCCCTTCCCCACCGATTTGGTTCGGGGGACCCCGCAGAACAATGAGTGGAATTAACGTAGGGTAAGAAAACCGCAACGGTAAGCTTAAATCCTAATGCACTTCGTAAGTCTGGAATTTTTCGAAGGTTGCTTCCAGGGTTTGCAACGACCGAGTTTTTCCCGTGCGTTGAAAAAAGAGTTTTCCCGAATTCGTATTCAGCATCTTTGAAGACTTCGACAGTCGCAGAATAACCATCTTATCTTGGCTAGCTATATGACTATTATGCAAAACTTGAAACAAAATTTTGTTATAGGGGGTACCCACTTTAGGTTCAGCGGGAGCCTTGGTGGTAGCAAAAAAACGCGAGGCGATAGTATTTTTGTCAAAATTTTTGTGCATCATCAAACGTCTAAACCGGCTTTCTACTGACTCTAATTGCTGTACCGCTTCCGTATAACCATCAATGGTAGGGTCTTTCATAAAACTGTCTTTTTGGCTATTCAGTTCTATCTTGTATTGTTTTAGTTCCTGTATCTTCTGTTTAATAGCGTATTCTTTAAATAGGATGCTTTCCAATTCGCCACTTGCATTTTTGGCCTCTGCAATAATAATCTTCTTGCCATTTTGAAACATGGCAAATTGGTATAAAAGTTTATCTACTTCTAATTCGAGCTTTATGCGTTCATCACGAACGTATTTAAAGCAGGTCTGCAGGCTAGCTCGGCTAGTAATGTCGTCAGCATTTAGCATGGAAACCGCACTCGCCTGCAAGGAAATCTCCCCTGCGAATTTTTTAAATTCATCTTTAAATTCCAACTCTAACTCAAAAATATTTAAGGCTTTTTCGAATAAATTATTGAATAAGGAAATAGTATTTTCTAATTTATCGGTGGCTCCAGATTCTATTGCCAAATCAAACATTTCATTAGCACAATTTATTTCATCTATATAAGGGGAAAATCGCTGATCCTCTGTCAAAAAACTCGACAATAATTCTATTTCTTGGAGATTTTTTCTGAGTTTGAACTCTTTATTGATTTGAATAAGCGTAGGCAGCTCTGCCTCAGTCCCTTGGCTCAAATGGCTATTCAAAAGCAATTCTTTCTCTTGCAGAAATCGCAATTTAATTTTCTTGTTACAGAGGGTGGTGAACAGATCTCGATTTAAGCTCTCAAGCTCTACTGGATCATTACAATATAAATCACAACTTCTTTTTAGGGCATTAAGTGATTCAACTTTTTCTTTTAAATCAACTAAATGGCCATTGAGTTTATTGTGCTGTGTTAACAATGAGGTTATCTCCGCGTCAACTTCCATCTCAACGCGTAGAAAGACATTTTCAAGTTTTATAAGAATATTATTATAGACACTGTAAGTAGACATGTTGGTTCCCTCGGTATTCCCTTCAAATTAGATTTTGTGACTTGAGTATAGCGGAACAGTCTTTAGGCTCTCGTAGAGGGGATGTAATTAATCGATGAATAAAACAAAAAAAATTTCTTTATTCAAGGAGGTAAGGAAATGTTCTAAGACTTTGCTTACATTACAGCAGCAGTAATGCCTACACACCTTTCCGAGGTCGGCCCTGAGGTCAAAGTGGGGCGGTCGTTCAAATTAATCTAAACTGAGTTTTAAGCCAGCAGCAATTGCCAAGGGCGTGAAGGTTAAGCTAAGGGTCAAAAATGCAGCGAGAAAACTCAGTTGACTAATAACTGGCAAATGCAATGCTGCATTATTGACTGCTCCTGCTCCGAAAATAAGGATAGGGAGATAAAGCGGTAATACCATTAAGATCAGCACTATCCCGCGATTTTTCAAACCTACTGTTAATGCGGCACCCACCCCTCCGATGAGAATCAATGTTGGCGATCCCAACAATAAACTCAAAAAAAGCACTCCAACCACATGATTATTAAGAAAAAAAAGCTTGGCAATCGGCACACTGATGAACAGTAAGGGAACGACAATGGTCACCCAGTGCGCTAAGAGTTTTGCCAACACCAGTAATGAAAAGGCACAAGGCACTAAGGCTATTTGTTCTAATGTGCCATCATCAAAATCAGTTGCAAAAATATTATCAATGGTGAGTAGATGCGCAAATAAGAGAGCAATCCAAATGACGCCAGCCCCCATAAATCTTAATTTGTCAGGATCGGAAGTTATTGCTAAGGGAAAAAGTATAGTTACTAGTATAAAAAAAAGTACGGGATTCAAGAATTCCATCCGGTATCGATAGGCCATGAGTAAATCACGTTTAAGAATTAGCAGAAAACAATGAAACAATGCTCTACCTCTCTTTAGGCTTAAGATCTACCACAAAATACTTGCCAACATCTCGACTCAAAGGGTGATGCGAGGTAAATACAATCATTCCTCCTTTATCTACATGTTCCGCCATAAAACATTGAGCCATATTGAATCCAGCCGTATCCAGAGCATTAAAAGGTTCATCTAATATCCATAGCTTCGAAGGGAAAAGCAATAACCGCGCTAATGCTAATCTCTGCTTTTGACCGGAGGAAAGCTCGCCCGCAAAGACATGGATTTTAGTTTTTATGCCGACACGCTCCAGAGTCTCTAAGATAAGAGAGGTGCCTAGATCACTGTGTAATGAAGGGGATAATTGCAGATTCTCAAACACTGTAAGCATCGATTTGATGGCGTTTTTATGACCTAGAAATAGAAGGCTTTTTTTGTATTCTTCATTTGCAACAACATTTTTGTCTAGCCATGAAATATTGCCCGAATAAGGCGCTGAAAAACCGGCCAAACAACGCAACACTGTTGTTTTGCCTATCCCATTGGCACCACGAAGATGCAGTATCTCACCTGGGCTTAAAGAGAAATCGAGGGGTGAAAATAAAACTCTATCATTACGAGCGCATTCCACACCCTGGGCTAAAAAATATATCGACATGGGAACTTACTATAAACTCTATAAGGTTATTTCGGCGCTTTCATTTAATAAGTCTTTTAAATATCTTTTAAATTCGGCGCTCACTTCGGGATGTTTGAATGCATGGGCGACTGTTGCCTGCAAATAGCCTAACTTGGTACCGCAATCATAGCGTATCCCTTTAAACTGATGGGCATAAACGGTCTCTTCCTTCAATAAGCGAGAGATACCATCGGTAAGCTGTATTTCCCCTCCTGCACCCGCATCGATGGTTTCAAGAAGCTCAAATACTCGGGGGGTGAGAATGTACCGGCCCACCGCTGCTAGCGTTGAGGGTGCCTCTTCAGCGCGAGGTTTCTCTATTATATTTTTAATACAATCCGTGCCTTCCTGTAAATCGATGATGCCATATTTTTCAGTTTCGCTAGGCAACACTTGTTGGGCGGCTATGACACTACTTTGGGTTTGATCATACCTTTTTTTCATTTCGACTAAGCAGTAGGTAGGGCTGCAATCAATTAAATCATCCGCTAATAAAACAGCAAAAGGTTCATTTCCTACTACATTTTTAGCACAGAGAACGGCATGCCCAAGTCCCAGGGGGTTGGGCTGACGAATATAAACACACACTACGCCCCGGGGTATAATTTCTCTTACAATAGAAAGCAAACGAACTTTGCCTCGTTCCTCTAATTTTGATTCTAACTCATAATTGCAGTCAAAATGGTCTTCAATAGCACGCTTACTAATGCTGGTCACAAAGATCAGCTCTGTGATCCCTGCCGCAATCGCCTCTTCAACGGCATATTGTATGAGCGGTTTATCAACAATGGGTAACATTTCTTTAGGATTTGCCTTAGTAGCTGGCAAGAATCTTGTGCCCAAACCTGCTACGGGAAATACCGCCTTTTTAACTGTTGATGTTGCCATCTTTTACCCTTTTGCTGACTTTATATATACGTTAATCATTCTAGCCTAATTTACAAACCTAACAACAAGAAAAGCCAGCGAAACGGAGTAGAGGGAGGATTTAAGAAGTCCCCACAATAATCTTAGGATTTTTCTCCATAATCTTAGCTACCACTTTCCCAGTGAATCCTTTAATTTTCCCGAGCTCATGAATGTCTTTAAAAGGACCATGCAAACTGCGATACTCAATAATAGCCGCCGCCTTTTTTGGACCAATCCCATTCAGTTTCAGCAGTTCTGGCTCTTCGGCGCTATTTAAGTTTATGCAGGCAGGCACCACCACAAACTGGTTCGTCCCTTTGGAATCAACCTTGCGTACTGAAACATTATCTTCCCACCGTATCGGAGAAGCAGATAAATCGAGACTTAAAAAAATGCTAAGCAGTAATGCCCAGATACGCTTCATAAATTACCTTATAAATATATCTTGATGCCTGGAGCTGGATACAAACTTACCTTACGTGGCTGAGGGCTACTCCGCGGGAAACAGCCTGAGACTTCCTGACAATTTAACTAAATGTGATCATTAAAGATATCCGTGAAAATACCGTTATTTTGATAACTCTATGGATGTTATTTAAATTTGCCCCAGAGGAATGCGTGCTTTGAAAGCTAAAAGCTAACCACGCCAGGGATGGGACGAACCGTGGACCAATGCTTACAACCAGGACAATACCAATACAAGTTAAAGGTCGAAAAGCCACAATTATTACAGCGGTAGGTAGGCTTATCTGCAAGTAATGTAGTAACGAGATCTTTCAGCAGCAACAGTTTATCTTTGGTGTCGCCCTCTGAAATCGTCAAATAAAGCTCTATCAGTCGGTCTAATCCCCGCAGGGAAGGCGTTTTGCGTATTTGATCAGCAATAAAATTGATGGCAAAGCGATTGCCTTGTTGTTTTTTAATGTGTTCCGAGATGGCGACAACTATGGAAGTCCTGGGGTTTTTATTCAAATGTAGCCAAAGATAATTAATATATTCATCTTCTTGTTGCAGTTTTTCGTAACAAAAGCGCAAAGGAACGATGGTTTCAGAAAGGAAATCCGGGTCTTGGTCGGCAATATTTTTATAATAAGATACGCCAGTGGCATAGTCTCCCAATGTAATAGCGTATTCAGCAAGCGCTAAACTAGCCCTCACACATTTTTTGTCTATCTTGAGAGCCTTACATAAATATTGCTGAGCGGTTTCTAAATCATTATTTAATCTCTCTTGATCAGCAAGTTCACAGTAGTAATGCGCGATAGTAGATAGCATGGATTCACTGGTTTGTTCTTGCAAAGAGCAGGCAATCTTGATCGCTTGTTGCCAATCTTTCTGTTGCTGATAAATATTCAATAGATAACGTAAACTGGAGATTACTTCTTGATTTTTATTTACTAGTTCTAAAAAAAGACGTTCGGCTTGATCTAACACACCTGCTCTTAAATAATCTTGAGCTAATTCGTGCAATGCTTGCGTTCGCTGGGCATGCTCTAACTGGGGCCGAGTGATAAGATTTTGATGGATACGAATAGCTTTATCTACTTCACCGCGTCTGCGAAATAAGCTACCTAAGGCCAAATGAGTATCAATAGTGTCACGATCAACCGCCAACAGTTTAATAAAGACATCTACCGCTTTATCAGGTTGTTCGTTAATGAGGTAATTAAGGCCTAGAAAGTAGTCTCGATGAAAGGGATTTTTAGTCGGTGGGAGGGGGACTTGCTGACTTTTCCTACCCATGCACCAGCCAGAGACTGACGCCACTGGAAGTAAGAGTAGCAAAAGTTCAATCATTCAACCCTGTCCTTTTTTTCCGGAAGTCTATCTATAACAATTTGCTGTTCTAGTTGTTTGACGCGTTGACGTAAATGATAATTTTTTCTTTTTTGTTTTAAAATGGGACCTATACACGCAATAAGACCAATTACTATTCCTAATCCGACGGTTAATATCAATAATAGAGATAGTGAAAGACTTGTAGTGCCGATGTAGTAATTTAATTGAACAGGACTCGCATTTAATAGAGCAAATGTCAGTCCAAAGATGACAAGTATTATGGCTACGATATAAGAGAGTATTCTCATTAGGAACGTCCACCTTGTTAAAAAATGTAACTGCTCAGGTGCTTTAGTAACGGCGCTTTTTATTTTGATTTTTCGTTGAAATTCAGCCAAATCTGAACGTTCACGCTCAGTTCTAATTAGTGCTGAATAGTTACAAAAAAAAATTAAGGGGTGAATTAGATCACCCCTTAATTAGACCAGTTTAATTAGTCTTCTTTTTTCGCCTCTATTTGTTCCTTGAATAAATCACCAAGGGTTGCCGTAGCAGGTGATTCATTCTTAGAACGGGATTGCTTAGCAGGGGTTGCTGCCTGTTCGACTATTTCGCGCATTGTGAGATAAATCACGCGATTTTTACGGTCGATATTTGCAATCTTGGCCTCAACTTCGTCGCCTTCTTTCAAATGCTCGCGAACGTCTTTTACACGGTCCTCAAGCAGATCAGCAGCGCGTAATTGACCTTGAACGTTCTCTGCTAAATCAATAACAGCATGTTTCGCATCTACTTCAAGCACTTTACCTTTTACTGGAGATCCTTTGTCATGATCGTCAGAGAATTTTCCAAAAGGATCATATTCTAGCTGTTTAATGCCGAGGGAAATACGCTCTCTCTCAGGATCAATTGCTAAAATAATAGCCTCTACTTCTTGGCCTTTCTTATAACGGCGTACTGCTTCTTCACCTATTTCCTTCCAGGAAATATCAGAAAGGTGCACTAAGCCATCAATGCCACCATCAAGTCCAATAAAGATACCGAAATCAGTAATGGATTTAATATTACCTTTAATTTTTTCATCTTTATCGTGATGCTCGGAGAACTCTGTCCAAGGATTGACTTGGCATTGCTTAATTCCCAAAGAAATTCGACGTCTTTCTTCATCAATATCTAAAACCATTACCTCTACTTCATCGCCAATTTGAACGACTTTAGCAGGATGAATGTTTTTGTTAGTCCAATCCATTTCAGACATGTGGACTAAGCCTTCAATCCCATTTTCTATCTCTACAAAACAACCATAATCAGCTAGATTGGTTACTTTACCAAATAGACGGGTTCCAACTGGATAACGACGAGCAATGTTTGACCATGGATCTTCGCCTAATTGTTTCAATCCTAAAGATACACGCTTTTTATCACGATCATATTTAAGGACTTTAACTTTAATTTCTTCGCCAACATTTAACATCTCACTAGGATGCTTGACTCGTTTCCAGGACATATCGGTAATATGTAATAACCCGTCAACGCCGCCTAAATCAATGAAGGCGCCATAATCGGTTATATTCTTAACTACACCTGTTACTTCTTGACCTTCTTGTAAGTTTTCAAGCAACGCTTCGCGTTCTGAACCTGATTCTTCTTCTACTACAGCCCGTCTGGAAACCACAATATTGCTTCGCTTTTTATCCATCTTGATAATTTTGAAGCCAAGCTCTTTACCTTCTAGGAAGGAAGGATCACGCACGGGTCTAACATCAACCAATGACCCTGGTAAAAATGCACGTATGGAATTGACTGAAACTGTAAAACCGCCTTTAACGCGTTCTGTAATAACCCCTTGAACCGTGTCTTTATCATCATAAGCTTTTTCAAGTAATCGCCATGCTTCGGCACGCTTTGCCTTCTCGCGGGATAAGCGGGTTTCACCAAAACCATCTTCAATGGTTTCAACAACCACTCTTACGTCATCCCCCAATTTAACTTGAAGTTGACCACGGTCATCATAAAATTCTTCTATTGGAATAATGGCATCTGATTTTAAACCAGCATTTACGATAATTGTATCGTTACCAACGTGGGTGATAGTAGCAGTTATAACAGAGCCAGGACGCAAATCTGTTTGTTCCAAACTCTCTTTCAGTAATTGTGCAAAATTTTCGTTCATATTAAAAATCCTAACAAGAATCCATTCAAAATGACCATGCTTCCTGCATGGGTTTTATTAAAATTCTCCTATCATCATGTATTAACTAACGATAGAAGTCCCAAAAATCTGTCGAACATGCTCCATAAACTGTTCAAATGTCTGCTCAATATTTAACTGGGTAGTATCTATTGATATTGCATCTGATGCAGGCTTAAGCGGAGAGACTACACGATGTTGATCACGAAAGTCCCGTTCGGCCAGCTCCTCCAAAATGCTCCCCAGGCTAACATTTATTCCCTTTTTTTTCAACTGCATATATCTTCTTTTAGCCCTTTCCTCGCAATCAGCAACTAAAAAAAACTTCAATTTTGCCTCAGGGAAAACGACTGTACCCATATCCCTGCCATCAGTCACCAATCCTGGAGGGGTACAAAAAAAACGTTGCCTTGTTAAAAGCGCTGCCCTTACTTCGGGAATAGCCGCTATTTTAGACGCCAAATTACCGTATTGTTCAGTATGAATTTCATCAGTAATATCATGATCAGACCAAAAAATTTTGGTCATATCATCCGATAAAAACTTAACGGGGAGGTTTTGAGCCAAATCGGCTAAAGCAATGACATTATCTGACGATATATTAGATTGCAAAGCAGCAAATGCGGTAACCCGATATAAGGCTCCACTTTCCAGATAATGCCATTTCATACGTTTAGCGATAAGCCTCGCAATAGTTCCTTTACCCGAAGCACTTGGCCCGTCAATTGTAATTACCGGTGGGCTACTTGACACTGCTGTCTCACTTATTGTTGGGGAAATACTTCGATTTCGATACCCGCTAACTTAGCAAGTTCAACAAAGTTTGGGAAGGAAGTTGGCACATTTTCACAATTAGTGACTATGATCTCATTTTCCGCAACCGTTCCGGCGATGGCGAAAGACATCGCCACACGATGATCTCCATAACTATTGACTGTTCCGCCCACAATCTTTCCCCCTTCAATAGACATACCGTCAGGATGCGTCTCAACACGAATGCCAATGTGCTGTAATCCTTCTGCCATGACCTGAATTCGATCACTTTCTTTAACGTGTAACTCTTCAGCACCTCTTAAGATGGTGACACCTTGAGCACAAGCAGCGGCAATAAAAATGACAGGGAATTCATCGATAGCCAAAGGAACTTGATCTAATGGGATATCTATACCGTGCAGGGAGGCAGATTTAACGCGGATATCAGCCACTAGTTCACCACCCACAATATCTTCATTTTCAAAGCTGATGTGTCCGCCCATCAATCTTAGAATATTTATAATGCCAATCCGGTAAGGATTAATTCCTACATTTTTTAAAAGAATGTGGGAACGCGGCACCAGCGTAGCTGCCACGATAAAAAATGCAGCTGAGGATATATCGCCGGGGACTTCAATATAGGTCGGATAGAGTCGCCCATGTCCTTTGACACGAATCTTAGGTCCGGAGATATGAATATCATAATCGAAAACTTCTAACATGCGTTCGGTATGATCTCTTGTGGAAATGGGAGAGACAATAGTGGTTTCACCCTCTACAAATAATGCAGCCAATAATAAGCAGGATTTAACTTGGGCGCTTGCGATAGGCATGGTGTAGTAGATAGGATTAAGTTGTGCCACGCTATGAATGGCGAGAGGGCCCGTTCCATCTTCGTCGAAGTCAATCTTTGCTCCCATTTCTCTTAAGGGATTTACGACCCGCCCCATTGGCCTTCGAAGCAGAGATTCATCACCCGTTAACATCGAATCAAAATGTTGCCCCGCCAAAACTCCCGTTAAAAGGCGCATTGATGTACCAGAGTTACCGCAATCAATAGCTTCTGCAGGCGGCAATAACCCTTGCAGACCTTTGCCATGAATAATGGTTTCGGGATCAGCGCTATCTACCTTTATTCCCAGGCACTGAATCGCCCGTAGCGTGGCCAGGGTATCTTCGGCTTGCAGAAATCCTTTAATCACAGTGGACCCCTCTGCCAAAGCGCCCAACAGGGCGGCACGATGAGAAATCGATTTGTCTCCGGGGAGAAGAAGTTCTCCTGTGATAAGACTAGAACGAGAAACGTGGTAACATAATTTAGCTTTCATCTAGCATGCTCAACCATAACGCTTTGAAAAATCATTCATAAAACTTATTAAACAATCAACGCCTTCTTCCGGCATCGCATTGTAGAGACTGGCGCGCATTCCACCAACAAGTTTATGACCCTTAAGATTAGCTAAGCCATTAGCTGTTGCAGTTTCTAAAAATTGATCATTGAGACTCTCGTCCTTTAAACTGAATACTACGTTCATTCGTGACCTATAGTGAGCAGCAATTGAATTGTAATAAAAATCGTTGTTATCGATACACTGGTACAGCTTTTTAGATTTGGTTGCGTTGGCTTTAGCTAGAGCCTCTACCCCACCCTTTGCCTTTAACCATTTGAAAGTTAATCCCGCCACATACCAAGAAAACGTGGGGGGAGTATTATACATAGAGTTTTCTTTTGCATGTAATGCATAATTAAACATGCTCGGCGTTATTGATAAGGCCTCACCGAGTAAGGCTTCATTAACGATGACGATGGTCAGACCCGCGGGGCCAACATTTTTTTGAGCCCCGGCATAGATTAGACCAAATTTGGGAATATCAATGGGGCGGGATAATATATTAGACGACATATCTGATACTAAGGTGAGCGCACCCACCTCGGGTACCGAGGGAAATTCAAGCCCATTGATCGTTTCATTATCGACATAATGAAAGTAAGCAGATTGTGGATTTAGTTGCCACGCCTGCCTTTCTGGTATGGTGGTATACTTTGACTCTTTACTAGAAGCAACGATATTTACCTGCGCATACCGCTCTGCTTCTTTAATGGCTAAGCCCGACCATATCCCTGAGTCTAAATAATCTACAGTGTTTTTGTGACCCAAGAGATTCATAGGGACCATTGCAAATTGACTACGTGCGCCGCCTTGTAAGAACAAGACTTTGTAATTGTGCGGAATAGTAAGTAAGTCACGAAAATTAGCTTCGGATTCTTCAGCAACCGCTAAGTAATCTTTTCCACGGTGGCTAATTTCCATCACGGACATGCCAAGGTTATTCCAATCAAGAAGTTCATCTTTGGCTTGCTGTAAAACTTCAATGGGCAGGGTAGCTGGCCCCGCACTAAAGTTGTATACCCTTTCCATGCTGCCTCTTTATCAAAAAGGAGTTAGTTATTCAGCTTCAGGTGCAATTTCTTCATCAGAAAATTTTTCTACGACTGGTTGAATGCCGACTAACTTTTCATCATTACTTAGATTAATTAATCTAACACCTTGAGTATTCCGACCCAGGAGAGAAATTTCACTTACTCGCGTTCGAACCAATGTGCCTCTGTTACTAATTAATAGAATCTCATCTTCATCAGCGACTTGTACTGCGCCGACAACTTGACCATTACGCTCATTGACTTGAATCGAAATGACGCCCTGGCCGCCGCGTCCAGTACGACGATACTCATTGATATCAGTGCGTTTACCGTAACCGTTTTCAGTGGCAGTCAGAATAGACCCTTGTGCTTTCGCTACAATTAATGCAATCACCTGTTGGCTTGTCTGAAGTCGCATGCCTCGCACCCCGCGGGCACTTCTACCCATGGGCCGCACCTCTCCTTCATGAAAACGTATTACTTTTCCGGTATCGGAAAATAGCATTACATCCTGGTCACCGTCTGTTAAATGGACACCTACTAAATCGTCTCCGGAATTCATGTCAATCGCGATAATGCCGTTTGCTCGCGGTCGCGAAAATTGTTCGAGGGAGACTTTCTTAATAACACCCTGTGAAGTTACCATCATGACATATTGGTCAGCTGCAAATTCACGCACTGAAAGTATGGCGCTAATTCGTTCATCGCCTTCTAGGGGTAATAGATTGACTAAAGGACGGCCTAATGCAATGCGGCTCGCTTGAGGTATTTGGTATACCTTTAACCAATACACTTTCCCGCGATTTGAAAAGCAAAGAATATTATCGTGAGTGTTAGCGATAAGTAGATGAGATATATAATCTTCTTCTTTTACTTGTGCCGCAGACTTTCCACGTCCCCCACGACGCTGAGCATGATAAGCATCAAGAGATTGAATCTTCGCATAGCCTAAATGAGAAATAGTCACCACGACATCTTCTTCACTAATTAAGTCTTCTAAAGATAAAACTTCTTTGCTATCGATGATTTCGGTTCGTCTTGCATCACCAAACTCATTTTTAATCTCGTTCAGTTCGTCACGTATCACATTCATAAGCCGAGTAGGGTTCCCTAAAATATCAAGCAAATCAACTATGATTTTCAGTAAATTTTCGTATTCGGAGAATATTTTTTCTTGCTCTAACCCTGTCAAACGATGTAAGCGTAACTCTAAAATGGCCTGAGCCTGAGCGGGCGAGAGAGAGTATCCCTCGCCAGACAATCCATAGTGGGGCTCTAAATTGATAGGTCTGGAAATGGGATTATCTGTGCGACTTAGTAAGGTACTGATATTACCAATGGGCCACGTGATGGCTAATAGCTGTTCCTTTGCTTGCGCTGGGTTTGGAGACGCTTTAATGATTGCAATCATTCGATCGATATTGACCAAGGCGATGCCTAATCCCTCTAAAAGATGGGCTCTTTCACGTGCTTTTTTTAGCTCATACACTGAACGCTTAGTGACCACTTCTCGGCGATGGCGAATAAAGGCTTCCAGCAAATCCTTAAGATTTAAAACGCGGGGTTGGCCTTGATCTAAAGCGACGATGTTAATACCAAACACAGTGGCCATTTGAGTATGCGCATAGAGATTATTAAGGACAACTTCGCCATTCTCGCCTCGTCGTAACTCAATGACGACCCGCATACCATCTTTATCAGATTCATCACGAATCGCAGTTATGCCTTCTAGCTTTTTCTCTTTAACCAATTCACCTATCTTCTCAAGAAGACGAGCTTTATTGACTTGATAAGGGAGTTCATGAATAAGAATGGTTTGTTTATTAGAGTCTTCATCTGTTTCTATTGATGTTCTTGCGCGAAGATAAATCCGGCCACGTCCGGTTTGATAAGCCTCTAAAATACCTGCTCGTCCGTTGATAATGGCGGCAGTAGGAAAATCAGGACCCGGAATATATTGCATAAGATCGGTCGTAGTCAGATTTTGATCATCTATTAAAGCAATACAAGCATCGATAACTTCATTTAGATTGTGGGGAGGTATATTCGTTGCCATGCCCACTGCTATGCCGGAGGAACCATTCACCAGTAAGTTGGGTATCCGGGTGGGGAGAACGGTAGGGGCTAGTTCTGTTTCATCATAATTGGGTACAAATTCGACAGTTTCTTTTTCCAAGTCAGCCAATAAGCTATGGGCGAACTTAGACATCCGTATTTCGGTGTACCGCATGGCCGCAGGTGCATCACCATCCACAGAACCGAAATTACCTTGGCCATCGACTAACATATAACGCAAGGAGAAAGGTTGAGCCATTCGAACTATCGTATCGTAAACAGCCGTATCACCATGAGGATGGTATTTACCAATAACATCACCCACAATTCGAGCTGATTTTTTGTAGGCTTTGTTCCAGTCATTGCCTAATTCGCTCATCGCAAATAAAACACGTCGATGGACGGGTTTCAACCCATCTCTGACGTCGGGCAATGCCCGCCCTACAATCACACTCATTGCGTAATCTAAATACGAGTGCTTTAGCTCTTCTTCAATATTGACTGAAGTTACTTCTTTAGCGAAATCTGTCATAAAATAGGACTCAACTTTTTACCAGGAGAATCTCGGAATTTTACCCTATTTTTGAAAAATTAAGTAGTAGTGATTAGGAGCTTTTAACCTTTTCCCTGCTGGCGAAGGCAGGGAGATGGACTTATTGTTGATTAGATTTGACTTATAAGATAAATAATTCAACAATGCCGATTTCTAAAATGCTAGGGAATAATGCATGAATCAGGTAGATACCATAATAAATTGCCGTTGGTTAATACCCATTGAGCCCGATAACGTCGTTTACAACGATTATGCAATCATTATCCACCAGGGGAAAATCAAAGATATTCTTCCTCAAAAGCAGGCTGCCAATCATTATCAAAGCAGCACCACCTTAAACCTAACTAGTCATGCAGTTTTACCTGGTTTTGTGAATGCCCACACCCATAGCCCCATGACTTTATTCCGTGGATTAGCGGACGATCTCCCCTTAATGGAATGGTTGCAAAATCATATTTGGCCTGCTGAAAGTAAATGGCTAAGCGATGAATTCATTGAGGATGGGACTGAAATTGCTATCGCCGAAATGATTAAATGCGGCACCACCTGCTTCAATGAGCACTTCTTTTTCCCAGAAGTGATTGCGAAAGTGGCTGCGCGCGCAAAAATACGCGCTTGTATTGGCCCTACTTTGATAAATTTCCCCACCAATTGGTCACAAGATGAAAATGATGGGTTTGAGCGATTTACTCGCCTTTATAAGGAACATGGCAATCAAGGGCTAATCACTTGGAGTTTAGCCCCCCACGCTCCTTATACGATTACGGATAATCTCCTAAAAAAGGTCAGAGATTTTTCCCAACACCATGATCTGCCCATCCACATGCACGTTCATGAGACGGCGAATGAAATACAAGAAAGTCTCGAAAAATACGGCAAACGTCCCTTAAAACGTCTCCATGATTTCGAGCTTCTTTCTAGCCGATTCCAAGGCGTTCATATGACACAAATGAATGATGAAGACTTGGAGCTATTAACATTAAGTAAAGCCAATGTAACACATTGTCCCGAATCTAATTTAAAATTAGCAAGTGGCTATTGTGAAGTTGAGCGCTTGTTGAATAACGATGTTAATGTCGCGCTCGGCACAGATGGCGCCGCCAGTAATAATGACTTAGATATGATGGGTGAAATGCGTACTGCAGCATTTATCGGCAAAACAATAGCCAACGACGCGACAGCAGTTTCAGCAACGCAGGTGCTTCGCATGGCAACATTAAATGGTGCCAAATCCTTAGGACTCGAAAAAGAAATTGGTTCTCTCGAGGTCGGGAAATCTGCGGATATAATTGCTATTGACTTAATGCATATTAATACCATGCCTATCTATAACCCTATTTCTCAAATTGTGTATTCTGCTTCAAATAGGCAGGTCACTGATGTGTGGGTTGCAGGTTTGCAGCTGTTAAAAAATAGTAAGCTTTTAACCATGGATGAAGACAACCTATTTGAGAAAGGAAAAAAATGGCAGAAGAGAATTGGCTCACAATAAACACGTTGCAAACTTTACCTAGCCGCATCAAAATCGTTGAAGTTGGCCCTCGGGATGGCTTACAAAATGAAATACAAATTATTCCAAGCGCCATTAAAATAGACTTCATTAACCAACTTTCAGAAACAGGATTATCTGCGATCGAGGTTACTAGTTTCGTTTCCCCCAAGTGGATTCCTCAACTTGCCGATAATTTTGAAGTATTTACCACTATAACTAAAAAACAACAGGTTCATTATTCCGCATTAGTTCCCAATCTACAGGGTTTGGAAAGAGCGATACAGGCAGACACAAAAGAAGTCGCTATTTTCTGCGCTGCATCTGAAACTTTTTCACAAAAAAATATTAATTGTACGATTGCAGAAAGTTTCAAACGCTATGAAAAAGTGATTGAGCTGGCTAAACAAAATTCTATAAGAGTTCGTGGTTATATTTCATGTGTTTTAGGGTGCCCCTATGAAGGCACTATATTGCCAGACAAAGTGGCTCAGCTCGCGGCTGAACTTTACGCAATGGGATGTTATGAAATTTCATTAGGGGATACTATTGGCATCGGCACACCCTTGCAAACTAAAATTTTAATTGAACAAGTAGCGCTTCGCCTTCCCCTACCAACTATCGCGGTGCATTTTCATGATACCTACGGGCAAGCCTTAGCAAATATTTATGCCGCCTTACAACAGGGCATCGCGGTCATCGATGCTTCTGTCGCTGGATTAGGAGGCTGCCCCTACGCCTCGGGCGCAAGCGGAAATGTTGCCACTGAGGATGTGGTTTATTTACTGCAAGGACTGGGCATTGATACCGGGATCGATCTTGTTAAGTTATCTAAAGTGGGCATATTTATTTCGGAGCAATTGCACCGCACAACCCAATCTAAAGTGGCAATAGCATTGGCCGCCAAAAATTTTAAGTATTGAGGGTAAACCTATGACACCTAAAATAATGTGGCAACCCTCCAAAGAGTTTCAAGCAGCGACTGAAATGAATCATTTCATGGCAATCGTAAATAGTTCCTTTAATTTATCTTTATCGTGCTACGCTGACCTTTACGATTGGTCCATTTCACATAAAGCATTCTTCTGGAAAGCCTTATGGGATTTCTTCTCAATTCAAGCGGGTAAGCCTGCGGATAAAATTTTTGTACCTGGCAATTCAATGTGGGATTGTAACTGGTTCGAGGGAGCCACATTAAATTTCGCTGAAAATTTAATGCGAAGGCGTGATGATAAAATAGCCATCGTATTTAATAACGAAAAAAATCAACGCAAAACACTTTCATATTCTCAGCTCTACACTGCAGTAGCAAAGACAGCTGCCTACTTTAAAAAGCTAGGCATTAAAAAAGATGACCGGGTCGCTGCTATCTTACCCAATGTGCCGGAAACGATTATTTCTATGCTAGCCACAACAAGCCTGGGCGCGATATGGTCATCCTGCTCTCCCGACTTTGGCAAAGAAGGGTTATACGATCGATTTCATCAAATACAACCTAAAATTTTAATCGTATGTGATGGCTATAATTACGCTGGCAAAACTTTTACTAGTCAAGAAAAAATAGCATGGTTATGTAAACAGATTCCTTCAATTCAAAAAATAATTTTGGTGGTTAATACCAACGATGGCTTTTCTCTAGAAGCAACCCCGTTTGCCGCCATTCTGTCTGGACCGGAAACCACTTTAGAATTTGAACACCCGCCTTTTAATCATCCTGTTTATATTATGTACTCCTCCGGAACGACGGGCATTCCCAAATGTATCGTTCATGGCGCAGGTGGAACATTACTGCAACATTTTAAAGAACTCGCTTTACATAGTAATGTAACTCAAAACGATACTCTCTTTTATTATACGACGTGTGGCTGGATGATGTGGAATTGGTACATCAGTAGCCTTGGTTTGGGAGCAACCGTGGCGCAATATGACGGTGCTCCTTTTTATCCCAGCCCTACCCGTTTGCTAGATTTTGTTGATGAAGAAAAAATCACTATTTTTGGCACGAGCGCTAAATACATTAGCGCGCTAGAAAAGCACAATATTACGCCTAAACTGAGCCATGATCTCGGTTCCTTGCAAACCATTTTGTCCACGGGCTCGCCCCTGATTCCCCAAAACTTCACTTACATTTACGAAAACGTGAAATCAAATGTCTGCCTCTCTTCAATTTCAGGTGGCACAGATATTATTTCTTGTTTTGCATTAGGCAATCCCACCCTACCCGTCTACCGCGGAGAATTACAGTGCATAGGTCTTGGGATGGCCGTGAAAATATTTAATGATGCAGGCAAATCAGTGATTAATGAAAAGGGGGAGCTAGTGTGTACTAACGCCTTTCCAAGCATGCCGATTTATTTTTGGAATGATTCAAATGGAGAAAAATATCAGCAGGCCTATTTTAATAAATTTCCCGGAGTGTGGGCGCATGGTGACTTTGCTGAAATTACTGATCGTGGAACCCTCATAATATATGGTAGATCAGATGCCACCCTAAATCCTGGAGGTGTGAGAATTGGCACAGCTGAAATTTATCGTCAAGTAGAAAAAATTCCCGACATCATTGAAAGTCTTGCGGTGGGCCAAGAGTGGAAGGACGATACCCGGGTAATCTTATTTGTAGTGACCAAGGAGAATCTACCCGTTACCGAAGAATTGGAAAGCGACATTAAAAAAACCATACGTGAACATTGCTCTGCACGACATGTCCCCGCCAAAATAATTAAAGTTCCTGATATTCCTAAAACTATAAACGGTAAAATTGTAGAGCTAGCAGTGCGTGACGTTATCCACAATCGACCTGTCAAAAATATAGCCTCGATAGCTAATCCGGAGTGCTTGGAATATTTCAAAACCCTAATCATTCTCGAGTAATTTACCTCACTACGGTTAATAACTAACTAAACAGTAAGCCCCATTTCATCTTAATATTCATTTAAAAATCTAAAAATGGATTTTTGTCTATAATTGGACTACTATGGAATAAAGGGGGATTTTATGCACCGATCAGCACTATCTGCAAAATCAGTTTCTGACAAGATTGCCTGGAAGGCTTTACAAAATTTAGTGCGCAAATTCAACTTTAATGAAATTGAAGGCATGACTTTGTTAGGCGACATGAAAAGATCTTCTTATTATAAAGGGATAAGCAAGCATGAGGGCGGATTAAGTAGAGACGAAAAAGAAAGGATATCCTTATTACTCGGCATTTATAAAGATTTGCGCACCTTATTTGTCGATAGCGCTCAAGGAATGTCATGGATTGATAGACAAAATAGCCTCGCGCCTTTTAAGGGGATAACGCCGAGAGAATATCTGATGGAAGGAAGTTTGATGAGACTGGCTGAGGTCAGAAGATTTCTAGATTTTTGGCGGGGATATTAATGTTTGCTTACCTTAGTTATAAATCTAAAACTCACCGAATTATTCCTTCTCGATATCCTACGGTCAGTCCGTTTGATTGGGCAGAATCCACCGAGGAGATTGAACAACTTGCAGTCTTAGAAGGTTTAACTAATGACCGGATTAAAGGAGCATTAGGGAATATAAATTTGGTGAATAAGGAGGATTGGATAGCAGCAGAAGGCGCGTCCCCTTTGATGTCTCCTTTTACTCACCCGGGCTATTCAAGATTTAGTGACGGTAGCTTTGGTATCTATTACACGAGTGACTCCCTTAAAACGGCAGTCACTGAGACTAAATTTCATCGAAAAAGATTTTTGCAAGCTTCAAATGAACCTCCCTGCCAAGTACAGATGCGGGAATACACTGCGTATATTGTTAAAAAAATGATTGATATACGTGATAAAAAATATTGCGCCTATTTGAATCCCGATATAGCGTCTTACCCACAAAGCCAGCAATTTGGCAAAGAAATGAAACTCCAAAATGAATGGGGATTAATGTACTCCAGTGTGAGAAAAGTTGATGGCATCTGTTTCGCTATTTTACGACCTTCGGCTTTAACAATACCAGTGCAAGGATGTCATTTGGAATATATTTGGGATGGCACGGAAATCATTGAGACGAATGTGTTAAAAGTCATTTAATAGAGCGGTTTATTCGCCACACACATAATGTGATCCGCAGCCCATGTCAAAGGCTTCCATGGAGGTAGTACCCGGTATTTTCTCAAACTTCGTCAATGTTTCAATGGAAGTATTGGGGAAACGAGCATCAAACATTGTTTGATTTAAAGTTTGTTCTAAATGCGCTATTTCACTGATTTTTTCTGGCGCTAAATAACTAAGCTCTTGTAGCTGACTGTGGATGCAAGGATTGCATTCTAGACTTCGACTATTTAATACTTTCAATCCTGCTTGTTTAATTAAACTATTCCGTTCTTGCTGGGTAGTATTGAATAATGGATACCACACCTTGCGATCGCCGTAATATTGACTTTGCTCAATAAACTCAGGCAAATTTTGTCTCGCTCTGGAATCTTCTCGTCGCGATCCTAATATTATAATTTCTTCACAACGATCATCCACGATATCTAACCATTCGATGAAGGGTATTGCCTTTAAAAAGGTAGAACACCATTGGTATTTTGCATTAGGAAAACTTTTGCGATCAATAATCAACTGAGCAAAATTGTGGGAAGCTTTGATAGTGGTCACTTCAAAACCACATTTTTTTGCGAATGCCTGACCCTCAAGAACGCGCTGTTGCCAACGCGAATCACTCCAGCCAGTATCAACGTGAGCCACTACCACATCCCTCAAATTATTCAGTGATGCCCACTTAATTACCGCAATGGTGTTATCACCATAATTGCCAAAAATAAAATACATACCTCAACCTGGATGGCTATCTTGTTTATATAGTCAGTAGATTCATTAAATCTGTAATTGGCATTGTTAAAAGTGAGGTCTTGTCCTCAAATATTTGCTCTAGGTTTTTAGCTCGCTCTTTAGGAAATCGCGTTGCTAAATTATTTTTGAATTTCTTACGTAACAGAGGGATCCCTTCTTGTCGTCGCTGCTTATGTCCTAGAGGATAATCTATACGCACCTCCTCAGTGCTCGTCCCATCTTTGAAGAAAATTTGAATGGAATTCGCAATGGAGCGTTTTTGAGAATCTAAATAGTCCTTTGTGAACGCTTGCTCTTCTCTCACTTGCATCTTGGTGCGTAACTCATCAATTAAAGGATTGGTGGCTATGCCATCTTCATAGTGATCAGATGTCAATTCACCATAAATCAAACCAATGGCGATCATATATTGCAAAGAATGATCTCGATCTGCTGCGTTGTGTAATGGACCTTGCTTATTAATAATTCTTACTGCGGATTCTTGGGTTTTTATCTCTATTTTTTCAATGTCTGGAAGTTTATTTTTTACTTTATCATGCAGTTTAAGCGCACATTCAACTGCGGTTTGACCATGAAATTCTGCAGGATAGGCAATTTTAAATAAAATATTTTCCATCACATAGCTCGTATAATCTCGAGTAATTTTTAATGGCTGACCATCAAAGTAAATATCACAAAACCCCCATGTTTTAGCGGATAAAACACTGGGGTAGCCCATTTCGCCTTTCAATGCCAATAGCGCAAGAAAAACCCCGCGACTAGTCGCATCTCCCGCCGCCCAAGATTTTCGAGAACCCGTATTAGGGGCGTGGCGGTAAGTCCTTAAACTTTGGCCATCTAGCAATGCTAATGAAATGGCATTACATAAAGTATCTACATTGCCCCCTAATAAGTGGGTAATGACACTGGTAGTTGCCAGTTTGACTAAAATCACATGATCCAAGCCGACACGATTGAAACTATTTTCCAGCGCTAATATGCCTTGAATTTCATAAGCTTTAATCATTGCAGTTAACACATCATAGACGGTAAGCGGCGCTTTACCCGTTGCTAGATTTTGCCTTGAAATATAATCACAAACTGCAAGAATACCGCCTAGGTTGTCGGAGGGATGTCCCCATTCCGCGGCCAACCAGGTATCGTTATAATCCAACCATCGAATCAGAGCGCCATTGTTGAAAGCAGCCGTTACAGGATTTAATTCGAATTGAGTTCCAATGACGCGCGCCCCATTCATTAGAGTGTCATGCGGGACGATTGGACCTAAGAGCTTGGTACACTCGGGGAATCGATGCGCTAGCAGAGCACACCCAATAGAATCCATTAAACAATAGTATGCGGTCTCATAAGCGACTTCTGAAATAATATTAAAATTACTAACATAATTCGCAATAGCCACAATCTCAGGATCAAAATCAGGGCGCACATTAGACTCTGCAGTCATATTTTCTCCTAGCAAGCAGAATAATTAGCAATGACATAGTTATTAATAATATTTTTGAACTCATCAGTGATCATTGGCCCACGCAGGGTGGTAAATTTTTTGCCATCAACAAAGACCGGAGCCGAAGGTTCTTCACCGGTACCAGGCAAACTTATACCAATGTTGGCGTGTTTGCTTTCACCAGGACCATTCACAATACAGCCCATGACCGCCACGGTCATATTCTCCACCCCGGAGTAAGATTCCCGCCAGATTGGCATATTTGTATGCAGAAAGGTTTGAACCTCTTGAGCCAACTCACGAAAAAAGGAGCTTGTTGTTCTGCCACACCCAGGGCATGCAGTTACCATGGGATTGAAATAACGCAAGCCCATTGTTTGAAGTATTTCTTGAGTAACCATCACCTCTTTTGATCTTTTTGCCCCAGGTTCAGGTGTTAAAGACGTGCGGAGGGTATCGCCAATTCCTTGTTGTAGCAAAATTCCCATGGCGATACTCGAGGCCACGATGCTTTTTGATCCCATTCCAGCTTCGGTTAATCCCAAATGAAGTGCATATTCACATCGATTTGCTAACTCAGAATAGACCGCTATCAGATCTTGAACAGCACTTACTTTGCAGGACAGAATGATTTTGTTTGCAGGCAAGCCAATTGACTCTGCAAATTCAGCACTGTGAAGCGCAGAATGAATCAATGCTGCATGGGTCATCTCACGAGCACTTTTAGGATTTGCTGTTTTTGCATTTTGATCCATTAACTCTGCCACAAGGGCCTTATCAAGGCTGCCCCAGTTGACTCCAATACGCACGGGTTTGTCATTCTCTATAGCAACTTCGATCATTGTCGAAAATTGTTTATCCCTTTTTTCTCCAAAGCCCACATTCCCAGGATTAATACGATATTTATCCAAAGCCTTAGCACATTCAGGGTATTTGGTGAGCAGTAAATGTCCATTGTAGTGAAAATCGCCAATGAGAGGGACCTGACAATTTTGCTCGAGCAATAGCGCCTTAATCTTAGGCACTGCCCTAGCCGCTTCTTCAGTATTTACGGTATAACGGATAAGTTCAGTTCCCACATTGACACACTCGAGCGTTTGTCTAACCGTTGCGGGGATATCCGCCGTATCGGTATCCGTCATACACTGGACAGCGATGGGAGCATTTCCTCCTACTGTAATGTTTCCGACAGTTACTGGGATACTTTTACGTCTTTGGTACATTATTGCCTCTGTAACTATTCACTGGGTTCGGGAGCGATTGAATCCCTTTGACTAACGGGGATAAAAGGTCTAGTTGACGGTCCCGTATAATCTGCGAGAGGCCGAATCAATTTATTATTTTGTCGTTGTTCTATGATATGCGCAGCCCAACCCGCTGTTCGTGCAAACACGAAAAGTGGGGTAAACATCTTAGTGGGAATGCCGCAAAAATGATAAGCAGAAGCACTGTAAAAATCGAGATTTGGAAATAAGTTTTTGGTATCCCACATGATTTTTTCAATGCGTTCAGAGACAGGGAATAAAACTTTATCGCCAACGTCGTCCGCTAATTGTTTTGACCATGTTTTTATCACATCGGAACGAGGATCTGATGTTCTATATACCCTATGGCCAAATCCCATAATTAGTTTTTTGTTGGCCAACATTTCCTGTAGTGCAACTTCCGCCTGCTCAGGAGAGGAGAACGTTTCAAGAAGCTCCATCGCTTGCTCATTTGCACCCCCGTGTAAGGCGCCACGTAACGTGCCTATCGCAGAACAAATCGCAGAATAGAAGTCCGTGCCGGTAGAAGCAGTGACCCTAGCCGCGAAGGTGGAAGCATTAAACTCATGCTCTGCATAGAGGATCAATGATACATCTACAGCGCGTACCTGTAATGGCTCAGGTTGTTTTTGGTGGAGAAGATGTAAAAAATAGCCCGCGATTGTTTCTTCAGGAACATGGGTATCAATGCGGATACCACTTTTATGAAAATGATACCAATACAGTAACATTGACGGGAAAGCAGCGGTAAGACGTTCTGCTATATAATATTGATCATACTGAGTAGTAGATTCCTGTTCAAGGGTGCCTAAAACAGAACAACCCGTTCTAAGAACATCCATGGGATGCGCATTTGCCGGGATTAATTCAAGCACCTTTTTTAATGCTTCTGGTAAAGCGCGTAGAGAAATCAAATGACGAAGAAAATCTTTAAGCTCCCGTTGTGAAGGCAACTTTCCTCTTATTAATAAGTAGGCCACTTCTTCAAAGCAAGCATGCTCCGCTAATTCATAAATGGAATAGCCTCGATAATTGAGTCCCATCCCCTCTTTACCAACGCTGCTAATGGCGGTTTCTCCCGCCGTAATACCTGCCAACCCTGAAACTTTTGTTGTCACTTGAAAAACTCCTCAAAATAAAAAAAGTCCACCTTACTTTCCTCCATGCGGCGGGAGAAGCGCCTTTAATACAAAATAATTTTAAATGGTTTCATCCACTAATTTTTCATATTTTAAATAGTCGAGATAATCATATAACTCTGTTCGCGTTTGCATAAGGTCTACCACATTTTTTTGGGTGCCCTCTTTTCGAATCGTTGAGTAGACTTGTAATGCAGCAGCACTCATTGCTCGAAAAGCACTTAATGGATATAAAACCATGGCTATGCCCGCCTGTTGTAATTCTTGAACTGTAAAATAGGGAGTTTTCCCGAACTCAGTGATGTTGGCTAACACCGGGACATTAACGCTAGAGGTAAATTCTTTATACTGCTTTAAATCTGTAATGGCTTCTGCAAAAATCATATCTGCACCACTAGCAACATAAGCATTTGCTCTGTCTATAGCAGCCTGCAATCCCTCACCTTCAAGACTATCTGTTCGAGCCATTATAACAAAATCAGGGTCATATTTTGCGTCCACAGCGGCTTTAATACGGTCGCTCATGGCTTCTTGACTGACTAAGGATTTCCCAGGACGATGACCACACCGTTTAAGATCTGTTTGATCTTCAATATGTATCCCTGCGGCCCCCGCCTTGATCATCTCTTTTACCGTTCGCGCAATAGATAAGCTTCCTCCCCAGCCGGTATCGGCATCTACGAGTAAAGGAACAGGGGTAGCGGAGGTAATTCTACGAACATCTTCAAGAACATCATTCAATGTCGTGATACCCAAGTCAGGTAAGCCAAATGATGCGTTGGCCACACCAGCGCCTGACAAATAAAGCGCTTTGAAACCACATTTCGTCGCTAAAATACCCGTATAAGCATTGATGGTTCCCACGATTTGTAAGGGGGTTTCTTCACTCAGAGCAAGACGAAAATATTTTCCCGCAGAAACATTTTTCATAATAGTCTTCCTAAGCAGATCATCCGATGGATTGTTTAGCGCGTAATTTTTGTTTGAGGATTTTACCCACATTACTTTTGGGCAAGTCAGAACAAAACTCAATTAGGCTAGGTCTTTTATAGCCAGTTAGCTTTTCTTTACACAATGCCCTGATGTCTTCTTCAGTGAGTTCAGGGTCTTTCTTTACAATAAAGGCCTTAACGCTCTCCCCCGATTGTGTATCAGGAACGCCAATAACTGCGACCTCCTCCACTCCTGGATGACTCGCAATTATCTCTTCCACCTCAATAGGGTAAACATTAAAGCCAGAAATTAAAATCATATCCTTTTTGCGATCGATTAGATAGATATATCCTTGATCATCCATAAGAGCAATGTCACCTGTCTTGAGCCAACCATCATCACTAAGGGTCTCTTTAGTTTCTTTCTCATTATTCCAATAGCCTTTCATCACTTGAGGGCCTTGAACACAGAGTTCGCCCGCGCTACCCAGGGAGACGCTTTTGTTGGCGTCATCTCTAATCTCTACATTGGTGGCTGTAATGGGGAGACCGATACTTGCGTTGAACTTAGTTAAAGAAAGAGGATTAATACTTACTACAGGACTCGCCTCTGTTAAACCATACCCCATGATAATGGGCATGTTCGTAGCGGCTTGCCATTTTTCGGCGGTACTCTTGAGAACCGCCATTCCACCTGCGAGTACTAAGTTTGTGTTAGACCACTCTATTTTGTCGAAGCCCGGTTGTCTTAATAAAGCTTCGAATAAAGTGTTCACGCCCACGAAAATTGTAAATTTCTGTTTACATAATTCTTTTATAAAACCTTTAAAGTCGCGTGGGTTGGTAATTAACAAACCTTTACAGCCTAACTTGATAAAGGTGAAACAACAGACCGTCAATGAAAAAATATGATACAAAGGGAGTGCAGTAACAATTACTTCTTTGCCTTCTGTTAGAACGTGCCCTATCCATCCCGCACTTTGTAGAATATTCGAAATCATGTTTCGATGAGTTAGCATCGCTCCCTTAGGGACGCCCGTTGTTCCTCCCGTATATTGTAGAAAAGCAGTATCGCTTGACTCAATATGAACAGGATCAAGCGTCAGCTTACTTCCTGCATGTAGCGCATTTTTGAATGATAACTTTCTGAGGAGGTTAAAAGGAGGGATCGCTTTTTTGATATAGCGCAGAACAAAATTAATCATCCATCCTTTAAGAGGAGTTAAGAGATCACCGAGGTCGGTCACTATCACATGTTCTAATTGGGTCTCAGAAATGATATGGGATAAACTAGCCGCAAAATTGGTCAAGACAACGATTGCTTTAGCACCCGAATCTTTAAGAGGAATAGTAAGCTCTCTTTCTGTATACAAGGGATTAATATTTACAATAACTAAACCTAAGCGTAAAGCGGCCAGCAATACCAGGGGATATTGCAAACAATTAGGGAGCATTATTGCTATGCGATCACCTTTTTGTAATTTGAGCACTTTTTGTAAATAAGCCGCGAAATGTTGCACCTTATTCTGTAGCTCTTGGTAACTCAGCTGCACCCCGAAATTTTCAAATGCAGGCTGGTGAGCATATTTTTGAAAGGTTTCCTCTAATAATTCACTTACCGAAGAATACGCATCAGGATTGATAGTAAATGCTACATCCGGCGGATAATTCTTTTCCCAAATTTTTTCCATGACCTATTTCCCTTGACCAATGTTTAACGACTCACTATCCTCAATCATTTTTTAGAGGGATTGAATAAAATGAACTCGAAGAGTCCACAAAATTCCCAACCCGCCTTTCAATTAAAGGGAAGCGTTCTTACCCTGAGTGTTCTACAGCTTCTCTCTCTAGATTATGGCGCATTCCAACAACAACTAGAAGAAACCATCAAAAAAAATCCTAACTTTTTCGAACACATGCCTATTATTATCGACCTGCAGAAATTATATGCGTTAGATAATGACATTAATTTTGTAGAAATCAATTCACTCCTTAGAAAACATGGCCTGGTTCCTGTTGGAGTCACGAATGCAAATCCTAAACAAGTTGCTGAGGCAACTCAAGTAGGATTAGGAATTTTACCCAATGTAAAAACCACACAATCTCCCAAAGTGGCCAAGATTAATGAAAATGCAAAGATAATTTCTCAGCCAGTCCGCTCAGGCCAACAAATTTACGCTAAAAATTGTGACCTCATTATTTTATCCTCTGTCAGTAATGGCGCCGAAATCCTTGCAGATGGGAACATTCATGTTTATGGATCGTTACGGGGGCGCGCTATTGCAGGAGCAGCGGGCGAAGCAAATGCACGAATTTTTTGTCATAAGCTTGAAGCAGAATTGGTTGCCATTGCAGGTCACTACAAACTTCAAGAAGATATTGAAGCCGGAAATCATGTTTCCAGCACACAAGTATTTTTAGAAAACGATCAACTCGTTATTGCGTCAATTAGCTAATTTTTAACTCCCTGCGACTTGACCATGACGACGAGCAATAGAGCTAACTTTGCCCAGCTCAAAAATTGTTCAACTCAACTTGGAATTTATCTTCCCCTCGACTTAAAAAGGAAGTAAAATCCGGCAACTTAAAGTGAAGGCTCTCTTTGGATAAAAAGGATCGAAATGGCTGAGATAATTGTGGTAACTTCAGGTAAAGGTGGGGTTGGCAAAACGACGACCACCGCTGCTTTTGGAACTGGTTTAGCAGTTCGTGGATTCAGGACTGTCCTCATTGATTTTGATGTGGGTTTGCGAAATTTAGATCTGGCAATGGGATGCGAGGGTCGTGTCGTGTATGACCTTATCAACGTCATTAATGGAGAAGCCAAACTACGCCAAGCCTTGATCAAAGATAAAAGAAATGAAAATCTATTTATCCTGCCTGCTTCTCAAACACGTGACAAAGATGCCTTACATATTGAAGGTGTTGAGTTAATTTTAGAAGAATTAAAAAAAGAATTCGATTACATCGTTTGTGACTCCCCTGCTGGAATTGAAAAAGGGGCACTAATGGCAATGCGGTTTGCAGATCAAGCGGTTGTCGTGACTAATCCTGAAATTTCTTCGGTTCGTGACTCTGATCGCATTCTTGGCATTCTTGCAAGTAAAACCAAACGCGTAGAGGAAGGTTTAGAACCTCCCCCACAACATTTACTTTTGACTCGTTATTCTGCCAATCGTGTTGAACGTGGTGACATGCTCAGCGTTGAAGACGTTAAAGAAATCTTGGCTATTCCTCTGCTAGGTGTGGTTCCCGAGTCACCTGCGGTACTCAGAGCATCAAATGCTGGCGTCCCAGTAATTTTGGATCAACAAAGTGATGCTGGACAAGCTTATACTGATGCTGTATCTCGCTTTTTAGGTGAGAAAATCCCTCATCGGTTTTTGACCTCGACCAAGAAAGGGTTTCTTAAACGACTATTCAATAAAGAGAAGGACACAAGTGTCGTATGAGTATACTGGATATTTTTAAAAGCCCTAAAAAGACATCAGCCAATATTGCTAAGGATAGACTATTACAATTGATTGTTGATGAGGGGATTCACTCAAGAATCAATAAGCTTGATCTGGTTAAGTTGCAAGAAGAACTCATTGAAGTAATCTCTCGATATTTGCCCATTAAAGCACATGAAGTTACTGTAGAGGTGGAACGTGACGATAATCGCTCTATACTCGAGCTTAATGTAATTCTACCCGAAGATATTTAATTTTTAGTTGGGCTTTACGCCTTCCTTCCAACTGGAATCTTCATGGATTGTAGAAGAAGGATGAATTTCTGCTGAATGAGCGTGCAAACCCTCCAATTCTTCGGGTGCAAAATCATCTACAGCAAGAATTTCTCTTTTACTCTGATAGCCATCGAGTAATTGCGCAGCCTCAGCCTCCGTTAATATCTCCTTCGCTATCCCTTCTTTCACTTTCTGCTCAAAGGTATGGCCTTTTATTTTTTTGTCACGCACCGCCTCATAAAGACGCTGCTCTAAAGGCTCCGCTAAAATCACTTTTTTCAGCACCATTTCTATGTAGCCTACGGGATTATTGGGACGCTGTTCTAGATAAGCATCTTTGGCAAGAATATGGCGAAGAGCATTCGGGTTTAACATTAATCTAGCGACTCTATGCCCTAATTTATCGGTCGGTTCCTTATGTGACATCCCCCACGGGAAGACCCACGCTTTAAGCAGCGCCCCAACAATAGGATTAGGGAAATTAACCAGCGCCGCATGGAGTTGTTGTTGAGCGGTGAAGATAATTTCTTCACAAGCCCACATCACAACATCCCGCTCTTCTTCGCTCGATTGGTGATCTTCATATTGTTTTAAAACAGCAGACCCGAGATATAGCATACTCAATACATCCCCCAACCGAGCGGACAATTTTTCCTTACGCTTTAAACTCCCCCCTAATAGGATCATTGAAACATCTGAAACCAACGCTAGAGCAGCACTAAATCGTGTCAAATATTGATAGTAACGTTTAAATTCTTTGTGAGGTGCACCCGCCCATCTCGCATGGGTTATCCCTAAAACAAAGGTGCGCATAATATTGCTAAGCATAAATCCAACATGAGCAAAAATGGCATTATCAAAAACTTTCAAACCGCGTTTTTTATCTTCCAGTTGCACCGCTTCCATCTCTTTCAATATATAAGGATGACAACGGATTGCGCCTTGACCAAAAATAATCATACTGCGTGTTAAGATATTGGCCCCTTCTACCGTAATGCTAATAGGGGTTTCTTGATAATTATTGGCTAAATAATTTTTTGGTCCCATACAAATACCTTTGCCACCATGAATATCCATCGCATCATTGATAACTTTCCGACCTAATTCGGTTACATGATATTTGCTAATGGCAGCGGGAACAGCGGGTTTTTCTCCGCGGTCAATTGCTGCTACGGTGAAAAGCCGGGTTGCTTCCATAATATAAGTATTACCCGCAATGCGAGCTAACGCCTCTTCCACACCGCCAAATTTACCAATGGGCAAATGAAATTGATTTCTAATTCTGGAGTAGGCACCGGTTGTATAGGAGCCTATTTTTGCGCCTCCTGTCGCCATTGAAGGTAATGAAATGGCGCGCCCAGTTGCGAGGCATTCAACTATCATTCGCCACCCCTGCCCCGCCATGTTTACGCCACCAATAATCCAATCTAAGGGAATAAAAACATCTCTTCCTTGAGTGGGCCCATTGGGAAAAGCGCAATTTAAGGGATAATGGCGTCTACCGATGGTAATTCCGGGTAGATTTGTGGGTATTAATGCACAGGTAATGCCTAAAGATTCCTTACCGCCAATCAAATGGTCTGGATCATACAATTTGAACGCCAGCCCAAGAACGGTTGCTATTGGAGCAAGCGTGATATACCGCTTATTCCAATTGATACGTATTCCTATGATTTCTTTATTCTCAAACGTTCCTTTACATACCACACCATAATCTGGCATAGCACTGGCATCAGAACCCGCCTCAGGCCCGGTGAGAGCAAAACAAGGTATTTCTATGCCTTGTGCCAGCCGGGGCAAATAGTAGTTTCGTTGTTCATCTGTACCATAATGCAATAAAAGTTCCGCCGGACCCAAGGAATTGGGCACTGCGACCACACTCGCCACACTGGAGCTCAGGCCGGCTATTTTGGTCAAGATAGTGGAATGCGCGTAAGCAGAAAATTCTTTGCCACCATATTGCTTAGGAATAATCATGCCGAAGAAACGATTTGTTTTTAGAAATTGCCACATTTCATCTGGCAAGTTAAAGCGGTTGTGCGTTATATCCCAATTATCAATCATGGCACACAACTCAGAGACAGGGCCGTTAAGAAAATCAAGTTCTTCTGGGGTCAGTTGAGGCGAGGGATAAGCAAGACATTTACTCCAATCTGGCATACCTGAAAATAATTCACCATCCCACCCCACTGTGCCAGCCGCTAAAGCTTCTTTTTCAGTCAGAGATAACGCGGGCAAAGATTTCTGAAAAGTTTTAAAGAGGGATTGCGTGATTAGCATTCTTCGAACCGGCTTCACATTTAGTATAAAAGCTAGCACAAGAAAGAATGCTCCGATCATACTGAGAGTGATTGGAGATAAGGTACTAAAAGCGACCAAAAATACTAGATATAAGCCGTAGGTAATGGTCCAAACGATTAAAGACGCCCGGTGATAAGAGAGTATTCCTAATAGAAGGATGGGTAATGCTATCCATAGTATTGCCATAATCAACCCTTAGTAAAAAAAATCCGTCCTCTCATGAGGGCAATCATTATAGTAAAGCCTTACCCCAAAACACCTCCCTTTCACCCATGTGAAAAAAATAATGCTAGGCGATGACCTTCAAAATTCGATCAGGGTAGTCACTAAAAACTGAATCCACTCCCCAGTCAAATAACTGCTGTGCTCTTTCAGGTTCATTAACAGTATATGCCAAAACAAAAGGCACTACTTTCTTAATGCGTTTCACTATTTCCAGTGTTAACAGGTGGTGATCAATGTGTAACGAGATGCAACCATAATTGCGTAACACTTGTTCCCAATTTCCCTCTAAGCTATCAATAATATACCCTAATTTATATTCTCTGCTAAGTTCAAATAATTTTTTTAGAACCAGAGGTGAAAAACTTGATATCAATGGTTCCGGGGAACTTTTTGGCCAATGGGATTGTAGTACCTCCAAAGTGCGGATGGCAGTCTGTTCCTCATAACCTGGGTACGGCTTAATTTCAATGTTAATTGCCAAATTCAGCGGGATGATGTGATCGAGGAGGTTTTGAAGGGTGGGGATTCTTTGATCAGAGAATTCTGCCCCGAACCAACTACCGCAATCCAAACACGCTAACGTTTCAAAATCAATATCAGCTACTTCACCGGTGCCATTGGTGGTGCGACCTAACGTTTCATCATGAATGATGATGGGTTCACCACTGCGTGCCAGCATCACATCGAATTCCACCCATTCGGCTCCGAGCTGGTGCGCTTTAGACATTGATATACGTGTATTCTCCGGAGCGTGACCTGATGCCCCTCTATGCCCAATCACTTTTGATAATCGAAAAGTCATATTATTCCATTTATATAATGCAGGTGATTGAGCTCTGCTTGCGAAGGTAAACAACCTTTGGTATGTTTGGCCCTACACGTCGGCGAATTGAGCTAAATTTTTGTATAGACTAGGATTTATTCGCTTGCAAAATGATGTCGCTAAGAGACAGTTAAACAACCACTTGCGATAATAAACTCGATTCGTTAAAGTTCGCTCATTATGAACTAGACCTTGGTGGTTAACAATTCTTAATCTTCGGAAGAGATGATATGGAAATTAAAAATCTTTCTGGTGGCCTTTCTTTAAATCCGAACAATGAGGATTTTTTGGCAATGCAAACGCAAAACGATAATACTCCCCCATCCTATGATGACGTTTTTCAATACGCCAAAGATTTAAACTACGGTGAATTACATTTCAAAATAGATAAAAAAACCGGGCTATTCGCCGTGGTCGCAATCCACAGCACTAAATTAGGTCCTGCAATTGGCGGCTGTCGCTGTATTCCCTATGCTTCCACTCAGGCTGCAATCACTGACGCTGTTAGATTAGCCTATGGCATGAGTTATAAAGCGGCAATTTGTGAATTACCTCATGGTGGCGCAAAGGCAGTATTGATGAGACCCCCTGTCATTGCTAACCGACAAGCTTACTTTCAATCTTTTGCTGAATTTGTAAATGAACTAAATGGTCGCTATGTGACTGCCATGGATAGTGGCACAGATGTCAATGATATGGACATTATTGCGACCAAAACACGTTATGTGACATGCACCTCAGAAGGCGGCGGCGGGGATCCCTCTCCATTTACAGCATTAGGTGTTAAACGGGGTATTGAAGCCGCAGTCAAGTTCAAGCTAGGTCAAGATAATCTGCGTGACGTTCATGTAGCAATTCAAGGGGCGGGTCACGTGGGTTATTATTTAGCGCGCGATTTGGTTGAAGCAGGTGCGCGTGTAACAATGGCGGATATCAATACAGCCAACTTAGAACGCTGTAAAAATGAATTTAAAATCGAAATCGTGTCTCCTGAATCCATCTACGAAATCAACTGTGATGTGTTTGCCCCTTGCGCACTAGGAGCAGGTTTAAATGCAACAACAATTCCTCGATTGAATACCACCATCGTTGCTGGAGCGGCGAACAATCAACTAAAAGATATCGATGAAGATGATAAGCTCCTATTTGAACGCGGCATTTTGTATGCACCCGATTTTTTGATCAATTCGGGAGGTCTCATTTATGCCGCTTCCGTTTATGATCATGGTAATTTTGAACAAGCTAAAAATCATATTTTGAATATCTATGATGCTTTAATCAAAATTTTCACCCGAGCAAAAGCAGAACATAAACCTACCAATCATATCGCTCAAGTTATTGCTGATGAACGATTGTATTAAGGGACACTGAATGACAACTGTTGCTGAGTTTAAAATTGAATTTCTCCAATATTTAGATAGTGAAGGAAAGCCTATTTCCACCCTCCCTGATTTCGCCAATGATTCCAACATATTGCTTTCCCTCTATAAAGAGATGGTGAAAACTAGACTATTTGACGCCAAAGCCGTGGCGCTTCAAAGAACAGGCAAAATGGGTACTTTTCCTTCGTCTCTCGGCCAAGAAGCGGTCGCTGTTGGAATGGGTCATGCCATGGCTCAAGAGGATATTTTTTGCCCTTATTACCGTGACCAAGGTGCGATGTTTATGCGTGGAGTCTCCATGCAAGAAATACTCGCGTATTGGGGCGGCGACGAAAGAGGCAGTGATTTCAAAGGGCCCCGGCAGGACTTTCCCATTGCAGTACCCGTTGCGAGTCAATGCTTGCATGCGACTGGTTGTGCTTATGCGATAAAATATCGCAAAGAAAAACGTGCAGTAGTGACGACTGTCGGTGATGGCGGTACCTCGAAAGGTGACTTCTATGAAGCGATGAATTTGGCAGGTGATTGGAATCTTCCCGTCGTATTTATAATCAATAATAACCAGTGGGCGATATCCGTTCCTTTGGCTGCTCAAACACACACCAAGACGTTGGCTCAAAAAGCCATCGCTGCAGGATTTGAGGGAATTCAAGTAGATGGAAATGATGTTATAGCCGTAAGAGAAGCAGTGGCAAGAGCACTTAAAAGAGCAAAAGAAGGGAATGGCCCTACCTTGATTGAAGCGATTACCTACCGATTGTGTGATCACACCACTGCGGATGATGCCAAACGTTATATAGAAGGTGCTTGCATTGAATCAGCCTGGATAAATGAACCCATCAAGCGTCTTTACAATTACTTAATGGAACACAACCTTTGGTCCAAAGAACAAGAAGAAGAACTTAAACAAGGTTTTTCGGAAGAAATTGATGCTGCGGTGTCAGAATATCTTAACATGCCCCCCCAACCAGCCACCTCCATTTTGGCTTACCATTACGAATCTTGGCCCACCAATTTGCAAGATCAATGGGATGAATTAGGAGCCATAGACAATGCCTGAAATTACACTTATACAAGCCGTTACCCAAGCGCTCGCATATGAAATGTCTGCAGACAAAAATGTGGTGGTCTTTGGAGAAGATGTCGGCGTCAATGGGGGCGTGTTTCGCGCTACAGCAGGACTTTTTGATCAGTTTGGTCCCGAGCGGGTTCTCGATACACCCCTCGCAGAATCCATGATTGCGGGCATGGCAGTTGGAATGGCCGCTCAAGGTTTAAAACCTGTAGCAGAATTTCAATTTATGGGTTTTATTTATTCAGGTCTTGATCAAATTCTTTGCCATGCAGCCCGGCTTAGAAATCGAACTCGCGGTAGGTTAACTTGCCCGATTGTTTTTCGTGCTCCTTTCGGAGGGGGCATCCGCGCGCCCGAACATCATTCTGAAAGCACTGAGGCGATTTTCGCGCATATTCCCGGATTAAGAGTCGTTATCCCCTCTTCTCCTGCACGCGCTTATGGACTCCTATTAGCTGCAATTCGTAATCCAGATCCTGTACTCTTTTTAGAGCCTAAGCGTATTTATCGATTGGTGAAACAAGAAGTGCCTGATGATGGCAAAGCGCTACCCTTGGATAAATGCTTTGTTTTACGAGAAGGTTCGGACATTACCCTAGTCACTTGGGGAGCAAGTACTCACGAAACATTACTCGCTGCCGACGCATTAGCAGCAGAGGGGATAGAAGCCGAAGTGATAGATGTCGCCACTATCAAGCCGCTCGATATGGAAACCATACTTAACTCCGTCGCTAAAACAGGGCGCTGCGTGATCATTCATGAAGCCGCCAAGAGTGGTGGTATAGGAGCTGAAATTGCTGCTCAAATCGCTGAGCATGGTCTGATGTACCTCCTTGCCCCTATACAACGTGTTACTGGTTACGATGCAGCCATGCCTTACTTTAAGATGGAAAAATTATACCTTCCAAGTGTTGAAAGAATTATTAAAGCAGTATCGAACATAATGGAGTATGCATGAAGATTTTTTACTTACCGGACCTCGGTGAAGGGCTACCTGATGCAGAAATACGTGAATGGCTAATTCAAGAAGGTGATGAAGTTAAAGTTGATCAGCCGATTGTTTCTATGGAAACAGCGAAAGCATTAGTCGATGTACCCTCTCCTTATAAAGGCAAAATTTCCAAACTATATGGCAATGCCGGAGATATTATTAAAACGGGAAACCCATTAGTTGGCTATGATGAAGGTGATTCCCCTAAAACAGATGCAGGTACAGTCGTCGGCAGCATAGAAGTAGGCAGCAAAGTGATTAGTGAATCTCCTACCGGCATTCAGCCTCGCAATACCTCGCAAAGTATTCGTGTCACCCCGGCAGTTAGAAGTCTCGCTAAGCAGTTAAATGTTGATCTTGAAAAAATTACGCCTACGGGTCCCGGTGGCACCATTAGCGTTCAAGATGTAAAAGCAGCTGGTGAAAACTCTCCCAGCTTAGCTGAAGGCTTTGAACCTTTGCACGGCGCACGCCGTTCTATGGCAACGATTATGGCATTAGCACATTCAACAGTCGTCCCGGTAACCTTATCCGATGATGCCAATATCCACCACTTCGATAAAACCGAAGATATAACTCTGCGCTTGATTCGCGCCATCGTGCATGCCTCAAAAACTGAACCGGCCTTAAATGCGCATTTTGATGGTAAAAACATTAGTCACAAATTATTTGCCGAAGTGAATATTGGGCTAGCAGTTGATACCCCTCAAGGTTTATATGTACCGGTCATCAAAAAAGCTGAATCACAATCGAGAGAACAACTTCGCGCAACCATTAACTCCTTCAAGCAACATGCTAAAGAACAAAATTTTCCAAAAGAAAGTTTGCAGGGTGCAACTATCACGCTCTCTAATTTTGGCGTGTTCGTTGGCCGCTATGCTAATCCTATCGTGGTACCGCCTACTGTCGCCATTATTGGCATCGGCAAATTACGTGACGAGGTAGTGGCCATCGAGGGACGTGCAGAAATACAACGCATTATGCCAATCTCTTTAACGTTTGATCACCGCGCAGCGACGGGCGGCGAAGCAGCCCGATTCCTGGCAGCCTTGATTGAAGATCTGCAAAGTTAAATTGTGGCTTGCACTTCTTGATTTCGCTTCGCTACATCAAGGCTACATTACTTAAAATTGTGGCCTTGATGTAGAAGCCTTATTTCCAGATAAAATTTCCTCGGCCTCTTTTCTTAATTCAGGAATAGTTTGCCCTAAATTATTTTGGAGGCTGTCATTTATAGGAACCAATGTATTTCCCACCAATTCATCGAAAACCTTAAAGTCTTCTGTAACACCCTCAATAACATCAAGCAAAGCGAGATGGGCAGGGGTGTTACCGTTTTCATCTTGATGATTGAGGATATCCGGTACTAGCCCCTTAACTTCTCCGCGATGGGTATTGATGTCAGCTTGAACATCTAACAAGAAATTAATAGCTGCAAAAGCCTGACCTTTAACAGCAAAATGTAATGCGTTTTTGCCACTTGCGCCAGCTCCAATAAAAACTTTACCTCTACGCCGCAAAATTCCTTCTATTTTATCAGCGTCATTTGACCTTGCAGCTTTGCACAACGAAATTCTGTCCTCCAAAATCGTATTTGTTTCTCTCTCTGTAGTCCGCTGATATTGCTGCTGTTGAAGGTTTTTTTCCTGATTGTAGGAGAGAAAAAGCCACGTCAGCAGCAGTGCGGCAAGAGCACGACTATAATTTTCTTCTCTATATTCCCCGTAAATGGCCCAACCAATGATAAATAAAAATTTTATCGCTGCATGTAATTCGCTTCTACCTACAGCAGCTTGATATTGATTTTGTTGCATTTATTCACCCTCTTTTGTAATTGTTTTTATTAGGATATTCATCTCAATTGGAGAATATCACCTTTATAAAAAGAGGAAACAAATTTTGTTATTTAGCCTGCATCCTTAAGCCACCATCTAAACGAAGCACTGCACCATTAATATACGAATTTTCAATGATGTGTGAGGCTAGCATTGCATACTCTATAGGCTGACCAAAACGTGGGGGAAAGGTGATATTAAGTGCCAGTCCATCTTGGACTTCTTGAGGTAAGCTTTCTAATAAAGGAGTTTGGAAAAGTCCAGGGGCAATTGTTACAACGCGAATATTGTGTTGGCCAAGCTCTCGAGCAGCTGGCAGAGTTAAAGAGCAGATACCCCCTTTAGAGGCGCTGTAAGCACACTGACCAATTTGACCTTCATAGGCCGCAATAGATGCAGTATTAATGATCACGCCACGTTCTTGATCGCTATCGATAGGTTCTACTTCCATCATTAATGCAGCTGCAACACGTAATACATTAAATGTGCCTATTAAATTAACCTCTATTACTTTTTTGAAATCACTCAAGGGCATAGGACCCTCGCGTCCCACAATGCGTTTAGCAGGTGCAATCCCGGCACAATTGATGCAGATTTGAGGAATACCTATGTTTTCCTGAATCTGTTTGAAGGCTTCTTCTACTTCTTTTTCATCGACTATATTGCATTTAACTGCGAGACCATGAATTTGCGAGGCGATTTTTTGAGCAGCCTCTTCGTCCTTGTCTAGAATAGCTATCTTTGCTCCTCGTTCACTCAAATAGAGTGCAGTTTGGGCACCCATCCCAGAAGCGCCTCCCGTAATGACTGCAATCTTTCCTACTATTTGCATATATTATTCTTCCTTGCGTTGCTCATAATGATTAAATTTTATGACCTCTTCCCACAGCAAAATAGTGTAACCCTAATGACGATAATCGAAGTGGTTCATAAAGATTCCGTCCATCAAAAATAGCAGGATGGCGTAGACTTTCTTTGATTAAATTAAAATTGGGAGAACGGAATATATCCCACTCAGTCACAATGACTAATACATCTGCATTCGCCAATACCGTTTCATGAGTCTCACCTAGACTGAAAGCAGGATGGCTGCCATACAACTTTCTGGCTTCTTCCATTGCCACTGGGTCATATGCTTGAATTTTTGCTCCTAACGATAACAAGTTTTCGATCACAATTTTACTGGAGGCTTCGCGCATATCATCTGTATTGGGTTTAAACGACAACCCCCATAAGGCGATTGTTTTATCCTGTAATCCATCTTTGAAAAATTTATGTAATTTATTAACCAATATATATTTTTGATCTTGATTGACGGCTTCTGTGGCAGAAAGTATACGCAGCTCCTGACCAAAATCCTTAGCTGTGCGGGTAAGGGCCTGCACATCTTTTGGAAAACACGAACCACCATAGCCACATCCTGGAAAAAGAAAATGTTCTCCGATGCGGGGGTCCATGCTCATGCCCACGCGAACGTGTTCAATGTCAGCGCCCAGTTTTTCAGCAAGATGGCTCATTTCGTTCATAAAACTAATCTTGGTCGCTAAAAATGCATTAGATGCATATTTAGTCAACTCAGAGGAGCGGGTGTCCATTACAACAAAGCGTTTACCAAGATCGATGAGAGGCATATAAAGTTCACGCAGATAGTCAAGCGCGCGCACATTGTCGGCTCCCACAATTATTCTATCCGGATTCATGAAATCGCTTATGGCGGCGCCTTCCCGGAGAAATTCAGGATTGGATGCGATATCAAAATCAATACTCACATTGCGTGTTGCAAGCGATCTTGAAATTATTTCTCTGACTTCATCGGCAGTACCCACTGGAACGGTGGATTTAGTAATGATTAAACAATAGCTCTGCATCATTTTACCGATTTTATCCGCCACATCGTGTACGGCTCGCAAATCGGCAGCGCCATCATCATTAGAAGGTGTCCCTACAGCAATAAATTGAAACAAACCGTGTTTCGCACCCATTTCAAAATCAGTGGTAAATTTAATGCGTTCCATACTGAGGTTGTCTTGTAACATCCGCTCAAGACCCGGCTCAAAAATGGGTGCAACCCCTTGTTGCAGTTGCGCCACTTTAGCGTGGTCAATATCCACACATATGACATCATTACCTAAATCAGCAAGACAGATTCCTGTTACTAAACCTACATACCCGGTGCCAAATACAGTCACTTTCATTTTGAGTCCTTTATTCTTAAAGGTAATTAGCCGCCTATCCTATCAAAAATAATTCATCAGCAGAATGACTTTTTAAATCCTTACAATCGTCATAATCCATTCATTTTGAACCTTTAATAATCAATTATCAGCCACGCGTTAATTATTCCGATTTACAGCAATCAATAAACTCTGCGGTAATCTTGTCCAAATTGTAATATTGCTCAGCATATTTACGTCCATTTCGCCCCAACTGCTCCCGTTCTTGCGGCGATAACGATCCAATTTTTAAGATAGCTTGTGCGAGTAAATGTGGATTTTCAGGTGGAACGGTCAAGCCGGCATTTGCTTCCGTAATTGGACTATAAGGTGAATCGAGCGCAAACACCACAGGACGAGCTATGGCCAAATAATCCGTAATTTTATTGAGGCTAGTACCAAATCGGTATAAATTCGTTTTTCTAACCATTCCTACACAAATGTCTGCGGTACCTAAGATAGGATAGATTTGATCCTTACCCACAGAAGGAAAAAATTCAACGTTATTAATTTTTTCGGATGCAACGAATTTTTCAAGCAGAGCTCTTTGTGGCCCCTCGCCGATTAGCTTAAACTGAAAGTGATTAGCTTCTTCTTGTACTATTTTTGCTGCTTTTAACAGAGTTTCGATATCGTTAGAAACATTAAAAGCACCGGCGTAAAAAATAGTAATTTCATTTTTAATAGTACTGGGTGAATAGGAAATATGATTTAAATCGACAGCATTAGGTAACCATTTTATTTTATCTTTAGGGATTTTTTTATTCAGCAAATAATCACTGGCTCCTGGCAAAACGGAAATAATTTTCACCGCCTTTGATAATAGAAAATTTTCAATGCCAGCCAAAATTTTTGCCAATGGATGGTGCTTCGAAAAACTACCCAGGGCGAGCAAAGTTTCTGGCCATAAATCTCTAATCTCGTAAATAAAAGGCACACCGTATCGCGATGCCAATCGCTGTGCAGCCCATGCAGCAAAAGGTGATGGTGAAGAACCTAGGACAATGTCAGGTTTAGGCAAAAATTTCAGATCTTTATTCGTCAGCAATCGAAATGCAAAAGCCAACATATTATACAAACGTTTGATTGAATTTTTAGTATATGCCGGAACATCAATCCAGATAAAAGGCACTTTAAAATAGTAGGCAATCTTTTTTGTAACACTATAAGGCTCACCAATATAATGGAAACTATTATGACAATAATTTCCCGCAAAAATATAAACTTCATGACCTTGCTCAATAAGTTTTTTTGCGAGATCAAAATGCCGGGTGGGACCCATTCCAATCGGAGGAATAGCGTGTTGATGAACAATCCATATTCTCATTTCAGCCCCAAACAAAATGATTTTTCTTAGCCAACCAAGCAAGCGTTATTGCTTCTGCTAGCCTATAAGAATCAGTAATTAATTTTTGATTACTAAATAAAATATTAACCTTATTGGAGATACCCATTCGTTTCAGTAAGTGCGGATTTGAATGGAGTGTCGCGCGCAAATCTTCTCCTATTCCTGACGCAATCCAGTTCTGACTCTTTACGTCAAAGCCGCGTTTTTGACGGGAAAAAGCTATATCTGAAGGAATATATTGTTGAGATATTTTACGCAATATCCACTTAGTATAACCACGGTGCAGTTTTAAAGTGTCGGGCAGTGCGAGTGCTAGCTCAACTAAACGGTAATCTAAAAAGGGTAAGCGGCTCTCGATACCATTCCCCATTGAATTGCGATCTTCATAGCGTAATAACGTGGGTAAACTAAACATTTGGATATCTGCAAGCTGACGTTGCCACAATGATTTTCTTTTATCTATAGTGATATCTAAGGTTGGTGTAAATGCTTTCCAAACTGGATCCACTAAATTATTAGTATAACGTTTGAAACTAAATAAATTATTTTTAAAATTATGCAATTCACCCACTAAGCTGGGTATTAACTGTGCCATAAAGGTAATTGTTGACAGTGATTTTTTTGTATATAAAAGCTGGGACAAATAAAATAATAAATATTTTCGATAACCCATAAATATTTCATCGCCCCCCTGCCCGCCTAACATTACTTTTATCCCTTGCTGTCTTGCATGATCAAAAACAAGGTGTTGCGCCGGAATGCTGAAATTAGGATAAGGCGCATCTTGTAGTTGCAAGGTTCTCCAAAAAGAATCTCGCATTTCATTGGCAGAAGGATTTACAAAATGAACATTACAACCTACTTTATCAGCAGTCATTTTAGTATTGAGCGCTTCAGAGTGCCGATCATTCAACGACCCAAATGAAAATGTCGGGAGAAAATCAGCATTTTTTTTTGCCAAACCTGCCACTGTTCCCGAATCAATACCACCACTTAACGAAAGTCCGACCGGCACATCTGATTGCAAACGCAGAGCCACTGCATCTTCAAGTAGAAATTGAATTTTTGCAGTTATTGTTTGATGAGATTCAGAAAGTTGCACATCGATCAATTGCTGTACTTTTTCAGACAAGCAATAGTATTTTTGGGTTTTAATATGCAGCTCATTTTTAAAATTGACAGTGACGATTTCGCTTGGCGCCACCATCAATAAATCTTTATACGCCGACTCTGATTCAAAGTCATAACACCAATAAGCAAGACCTTTTGCATGATAGGCCATGTTAGGTTGTAAATGTAATAATTCAGCTATTTTTGAACTGGTAGAAGCAAAATAAACTTTATCGCGCTGATAGAAATAGAAAAGCGGCTTGATGCCGTATCGATCCCTGATTAAGTAGAGTTTTTCCTCTAAAACGTCAAATATTGCTACAGCAAACATACCATTAAAACGTTGAAATGCATCATGACCCCAATGCATAAAAGATTTCAACACTACCTCAGTGTCACCTTGCGTTGTAAACTGATAACCGGCTGATTTAAGTTGTTGACGCAATTCGAGATAATTATAAAGCATGCCGTTATAGGAGATAATATATCGTTTTTCATCCTCCCACATAGGCTGATTAGAATTTACATTTAAATCGATAATCTTTAAACGATTGTGACCAAGAGTTAAAAAAAGGTTAGGTGTGTTGACGCATTCAATTTGGTGGTGATCAGGCCCACGGTAAGCTTGGTCAGCTAACATTTTTTCTACGTGGCTGTAATCTTCTCTCTCACTTAGGTGCTTTGTTTTCGTACTAAGGAGACCTGCGACACCACACATGAATGATTCCTACTGAAGTATTTGTCGATAAAGAGTCGACAGTTTAGCAAACTCTGTTTGCCAATTATAATACTTTTCTACTGCTCTCCTGCCCCGCTCCCCCATCTCATGAGCGAGCGTAGGATTATCTCTAAGATAATGTATTTTTTCGCTAATTAAGGCAATATTGGTGGGATCCACACAAAAACCACAGTGGTGGGTTTCAATTATTTCACGCCACAACGGAAAATCAGAAGCAATAACCGGAATACCCGCCGCCATATATTCGAATAATTTAATTGGCAGGGAATCAGGGAAAGTAGGCCCGGGCTGTAATAAGGACAAGCCTACGATAGCTTGGTCAAAAACCTCCATTACGCTGTGTCGGTTTAGATAGCCGGCATATTGGGTATTATTATTCAATAAAACTTCAGCTTTTACGTTTTCACAATTAAAGCTACCCGCCAGAAGTAAGGGCATATTAGCCATTTTAGCTACTTGTAGCATTTGAAAAACACCCCGTTCGGGCGTAATCAATCCCACATAGCACATCATCGAGGCCTTACTTTTACGGGAGACTTGTTGAAATTCAGCTAATACTGGGTAATTTCGTACTTCCGTAATTAACGGATGAGAAAATCGTTGTTTGATTCGTGGAGTAACTGTCACTAAGCCACTAAAATAAAAAGCGGCAACGCGCTCAAATATATTAAAAAAGGTAGAGAGTGCGTGCCGAAAAATGGAGGGAATCCATGTCTTGAGTAGAATGTCTCGGGGCACATCTTCATGAATGTCATACACTACCCGTTTACCTCGTAAGCGAAGCAATAAACCGATTATGATTAATTCGGGATCATGGAAATGATAGAGATCCGCTTTTACTTTGATGGCCTCACGATAAATTTGCCATGGCAATTTAGTCATCCGCCGAAAACGTGAATTAATTTTTTCTACTGCAACAACTTTAATTCCTTCAAGAATTCTATCTGCATCATCTTGAGCAATGAGCGTTACATCATACCCTTGTTGCTTAAGCGACAAACACTGCTTGTAAAAGATGCGCACATCTTGCACTGAATGGACGGAAGTAAGATGAGCTACTTTAATCATGAATCATCGTCTCTCAAATTGTTGATAAAATTCTCTAAGCACCTTGGCTTCAAACTCCCAATTGTATAATTGTTCAACCGCATGACGCCCTGCGCTTCCCATGCGTTCTGCTTCATCAGGGTTATCAAAAATATAGGTCATAGCTTTTTTAATGGCCGATATGTCAAGAGGATTAACGACAAATCCGCATTTAGCTTTAATCACAATTTCACGCCATAATGGAAAGTCAGACGCTACCACTGGTAAACCTGCTGCCATATATTCGAATAATTTTATCGGAAGTGCATCAATAAAATTTTTCTCTGGATGCAATAAGACCAACCCCACTTTTGCACTAAAAAAATGCGGGATTAATGCTTTTCTATCTAGCCAATCGACATGAGTAATTTTTTTGGACCCGCCCTGCGCAACAACCTCTTGCTGCAATTTTTCGGGGAAAAACTTGCCGATAAGTTTTAGTTGAGGGTTATATTCATCTCTAAGAGTATGGATAGCTTGGACCATCTCGCTTACGCCTCGGATGTGCATTATGCCGCCCACATAAAGAGCGATATTAGAGCGTTCACGAAAGGGGGATATCCTCTCTAGAGGATTAAATTCATCTACATTCACAAGATTTCGCACCGTTACTGACTTCTTGATAGGAAAATTTTTGGTTATATGAGGTGTCGCACAAATAAATCCATCAAATAACAATTTTGCTAATGATTCCAATGCAACCCAGCGTGTGTATTTGAAATAGGCTGCAATAGGTTTTCCTTTATTGAAGGAAAGTGATTCGAGTGGCGTATCTTCGTGTACATCGTAGATAATTTTTTTCCCGGATATTTTTAATAACAGGGCAAAGGGGATGAATTCAGGATCATGAAAATGGTAGATATCTGCAGAGATCGATTTGGCGAGGGCGTAGATATTAAATAATCGCCGCCACCGCGAAGTTGTTTTTGTTAAATTAAGAGGATGGATTATTACACCCTCATAATGCGTTATAGTCGAAAGAGGAACAATCAAATGCACTTCATGTCCTGCCTTGAATAAGGTCACACATTCTTTAAAAAAAATACGTATATCTAACGCGGGATGGGCAGAAGTAATATGGACTATTTTCATTTGTTTCTCGATATTAATTCTTGTCTGTTAAAACTCGACACCGTGCATCTCTGCCCACTTAATAAAATTAATCCATCGCCAGAAACGAAAATCAAATTGTCCTTTGCCGGCAAGCATTTGCTGCCAATCCGCCCATAATTCCTTATGATTAAACATAGGCAAATGGTGCATATAATCGCTGCGTAATATTTTTTCGACCCAAGGCCTCAGGGTCTGCAGCCAAATTTTTTCAGGTGTAGCAAAACCAATTTTATCGCGTCGATCTAAAATAGATTGCGGAACAATACCTCGCATTGCTTCGCGAAATACAGCTTTACTTAACCCTTGTTCTGAGATGATAAAATTAGCCGGCAATGAAAAAATAAAATCAACCATATCTACGGTCAAAAAAGGTACACGGCTTTCAATGGAATGCGCCATGGAATTTCTATCTTCATAACGCAGCAACATAGGTAATGAAGAATGATTAAATGTGCTGAGGAGTTCTTCATGTAAAATGTTTTTTCCATAACGTATTTTTTGAATCGCAAAATTCATCCCCTGTTGGACAAACCATTTTGAATTCAGCCAGACCGGGCAATACTGATGGTTGAACAACTTTCTAAAAATTGGCTGTAATAGGGGGGGTAATAGGTAATAAAATGAACGGAGCAACATATTTCTTCGAGGAGAAGGAGTATGTAATAATAACTGCCATGCTTCTTTAAATCTAAATTGTTTTATCAATGCCCCGAGATAAGCAGCAACGTAAAAACTATAACCGCCCAACATTTCATCTGCACCTTGTCCATCGAGCATAACTTTAACGCCCATATTTCTCGCATGTTGAAAAACTCGATGTTGCGCATAAATACTGGTACTGCCAAAAGGTTCATCTTGGGTAATCATCAATTGTTCTAAATCAGAAATTAAGCTCGCGGAATCAGCGAATACTTTATAGCTGGAGGCATTCGCTTCAGCATTTATCTTATCCACCCATTTTTCTTCACTCAAGCTAGGATGGTCTGCTATATAGCTAAAGGTTTTTATTTCGCGTTGCGGATATAAATGGCGGATTCCCATCACGATAGACGAAGAATCTATGCCACCTGATAATGTAGCACTCACAGCAACATCACTTCTTAGATGGAGCGATAAATTATTAAGAAACATTTTTTTAATGTGATCAGCAGCCTCGATGAAAGTGATGTCATTATTAATGTTTATCGTCGGTCGCCAATAATTTTTTAGCACGCAGTGCAATGAATTTTTTAGATTGATTTCAAGCAGGTGTCCAGAGGGAATTTGTTTTATCCCAGCAAAAAGTGTTTCATCAGCAAAATCAGTGAGGCCGGAGCGCAGATAATGAAATAAACGTTCTGAATTAATTTTATTTTTCGGCAAAAAATTAAGTAATGATTTTATTTCTGAAGAAAACAAAATTCTCTGGTCATCAAGATAATAATAAAAAGGTTTTATACCGAATGCATCGCGCGCAATAAAAAATTTCTCTTGGGCGCGATCAAAAATGACAAAGGCAAACATACCGACTAATTTTTTAAGACAATCATTTCCCCACTGGATATAGGCCTTTAGAAGTACTTCACTATCACTTTTAGAGGTAAAAGTTACACCACAATTTTTAAGCTCTTCTTTAAGCTCAAGATAGTTGTATATTTCACCATTGAACAAAATATAGTATCGCTGGTCATCACAACTCATAGGCTGCCAGCCCTGATCACTTAAATCCAAGATGGAAAGTCTTTTATGCAACAGAAATACTTTGGCGTCTATCGAAGGCAGCTGTGATTTACCCGTTTTGACTTGATTATCGTTATACAATAACCATCCAGAGTCATCTGGGCCGCGATGTTGTAAGATGGAATTAATATCAATTTTATTGAGGGCAGGAATTTTATGTCGGTGAATGTAGCCGAATATTCCACACATCTCTGTCCCTCATCCGAAAAAATTAGTATAAACCGAGGGTCGATTGAAGCAAGTCAACCAATCAATGTCAAGGGTTAAGATTCTTTGTAGCAGCTTCGCGGGCCTGCAATTCTTGGTCTATCTCCTCTTTATTATTGTCATACTCCCTCACAAAATTTTTCAATTCAAAATAGGTTATATCTTTTTGTTGCTGGAAAAGAAGGTCTCGTTTAGGAAGGGTAATAAAGCAAAATTGCACATGAAAAACCTCGGGATTATTCTCATCCTGTTCTATAGCCACCTCAACATAACCCCCTTGGTCAGGAAAGGCGATTTCCGGAAAACTGGAATCATAATGCATTACTTTAATTAAATTAACTGCCTTAGCTATTTGTTCTTGCAACAGCTGTAGGGTAATTTCTTCATTGTCATCGGTATCATTATTTTTACGATGAAATGGATTAAAGAAATTTAATATGGCCATTTCCACCTCAAAAAGGAGGTTATTTTTTTAATTATAGCAGAGAATTACTCCCTCTCGGGAGGAGAGGTTATTTAAGGACAAGTAGGTTTTCACTTAAGACATAACAATCTTGGGTATGGGAGCAAACAACTTCTTGCTCACCCCTAAGAGGCAGCTCAAGACGTTCTCCAAAACGGCTCATCCAACCGACTTGTCGCGCTGGAACGCCCATCATTAAAGCATAGTCAGGCACATCATGCGTCACCACACTGCCCGCCCCTATAAAGGCATATTTGCCGATGTAATTACCACAGACAATTGTACAATTAGCGCCTAGCGTAGCGCCTTTTTTGACCAGGGTATTCAGATATTGGTCTTTGCGACTCACCGCAGACCGAGGATTATATACATTGGTAAAAACCATACTTGGACCACAGAAAACATCGTCTTCTAACGTAACATTATCGTATACAGAAACATTGTTTTGGATTTTAACATTGTTACCGATGATGACTTTATTACCCACAAAAACATTTTGCCCAAGAGAGCACTTTTCTCCAATCTTGGCCCCCGCAGACACATGCGTCCAATGCCAGACTCTCGTCTCATCACCTATTAACGCTCCCTGATCAACAATTGCAGTGTCATGGATAAAGTAGTTTGCCATGGGTTCTCTCTTGTATTTTCATAATATCAGCCATTAATTTCACTACATCGCGACCTTGGATGCCACAACTTCGGGGTGTCTTACGCTGCTGTATACAGTCTAAAAAATGCTGTAATTCTAGTGTCAAAGGCGGCGTACTATCCTCAAAAATTATTTCATGATCAGGTGCTGTGACGGTTGCGTCTTTATTGGCGTATTGTTTGTAATAAATTACTTCCTGACGAAGCTCATCAAAATGTAAAGATCCTCTTTCACCCAAGATCATGAGCTGCCTATCTTTAACAGGCCACAACCAATTTAAGTGTAAATGCGCTTGAATACCTGAACGGTAATGAAAATGGACTGTCATATCGTCCTCTATACCTTCAGAGATAACAATCTGAGAAGTGGCTAAAATAGCTTCGATGGGTTCCTTGATCAAGTAATGCAGAACAGCTAAATCATGTACCCCAAAGGAATAGAGAACATTCTCTTCTTTACGAATGGTGCCCAAGCTTCTTCTAATTTGTCTAATAGAATGAATTTGTCCTAATTTACCTTGATCCAAAAATTCTTTAATAAACTGGATGCCTGGCTGATAGAGTAGAAGATGCCCAACCATTAAAATGCAGCCATTATGGTTAGCCAGCTCAATAAGCTCTTCCGCTTCCTCGGGCCGTGTAGTCATGGGTTTTTCGACAAATACATCTTTACCTGCCAATAACGCTTTTTTAGCTAACTCATAATGACTAAAAACAGGTGTTGCTATAGCTACTGCAGCAATATCTGTACTCAGCACGTCCTCTATTTCGGAATAATATTCCACACCATATTGAGTCGCGAGGGTTTGGCCTTTCAAATCATCAGACTCTACAATAGCAGCTAACACATCAAGACTATGAAATGTCTTGATAAGATTCTGGCCCCACTTGCCGGCACCAACTACCGCAACAGTTGCACTCTGAGTCATTTTCCACCTCTATAATAAGACAATTTTTTCCTCGGTGATGCCCCTTGTAGCGTAACGCGTATCGAGGATCAATTTAGATAGTTTTACAATACGATGGTAATTAAGGTGAGTATGATTGGTCGTAATCAATACCAAGTCAGCCTGCTCCAAAACATCATCCGATAATTCACAACTGGTCGCAGTGAAATCTGTTTCAACGATTTCATCCACCCACCGATCATGGTAGGAAACGTTAGCTCCAGCATTCTTTAATAAGCGAAAAATTTCAATAGCTGGGGATTCGCGATGATCTGCAACGTCAGCTTTATATGCCATTCCCAATAATAATATCTTTGAACCTTTCAAGGGTTTTTGGGCTGAATTCAGCACTCTTGAAATCTTACTTACTACAAAATCTGGCATCTTACGATTTGTTTCACCTGCGAGGGCAATAAAATGCATATGAAAATTATACTCTCTTGCCTTCCATTCCAAATAATGAGGATCAATTGGAATACAATGTCCCCCTACGCCCGGCCCTGGATAAAACGGCATAATACCAAAAGGCTTAGTAAAGGCAGCATCCAACACTTCCCATACGTTTAAGTTCATTCGGTCACACAGCAGCGCCACTTCATTCGCTAATGCAATATTTACCGCGCGAAAAGTGTTTTCATATATTTTAACCAGCTCGGCTGCTTTAGCACTACTGACAGCAACCACATCCTGAATGGCAAGTTTATAAAATGATTCTGCCGCCATTAAACTATTAGCATCGACTCCACCAACCACCTTGTTAGTGTTTTTAGTGCTGTAGCGTTTATTGCCAGGATCCACCCGTTCGGGAGAATGCGCGAGAAAGAAATCTTCCCCAGCCTTAAGACCGGATTGTTCTAAAATTGGCTGAATAATTTCTTCAGTAGTCCCAGGATAGGTGGTTGATTCTAAGCTTATAAGCTGGCCTCTTCTTAGGCACCGCGCTATTTCTTCTGAGACAGAAACCACATAACGCAGATCAGGACATAAATTTTTATCGAGAGGCGTAGGAACACAAATGACAATAACATCGGCCGTGCTCAATGCTTGTATATCGCTGGTTGCCGTCACCAGACCTTGGTGAACGATATTTTTTAATTCATCGTCATCGACATCATCGATATAATTTTCTCCCCTCGCCAGCTTGTTCACGCGTTCAGGATTTTGATCGATACCGATGACTTTTAGGCCAACTTTAGCCTTCTCTACCAAAAATGGCAGACCGACATATCCTAAGCCCACCACCCCTATCGTGATGGTTTTCGCGGAGATTTTATCTAATAGTTCACGAAGCGTTTGGTTCACTTCTTGATCAATTGTTCCATTAACGTCATACACAAAAAAACTCCTTCATTCAGTAACGGTATCAAGTAGATCGTAACCTTCATGAGAAACAGAAATACCTGCCTTAAGCAAAATACACAAAACTATTAAGGGGGAGATAGCTAGAATCGTTAAAAATAACGTCCATCGTGGAAAGTAAATGCTTAATATTGCAATGGGCAATAACCACAGAATATTGATATAGAGAACCCGTAACACTACGCGCTCATGACAACCAGTGCGTTTTACCGCCTGTTGAAATGCATGACTACAATGTGCTTGATACCAAGGCTCACCTCGGATAACACGATGAATTAGTGTTAATGTTGCATCCACCCAAAAACATCCCAAAAGAATTAACCATTGCCAAGGTGTTAATGCGCCGTTGAGCGTGGTTGCAATTAATAGTGTTCCGAACACGAATCCTAAAAAACCGCTACCAGTATCACCCATAAAAACCCGCGCAGGAGACCAATTCCAAATGAGAAATCCTCCTGCTGCAGAGGCTAATAAAAGAAAGACTGGAATAAGGAGGTAATCCCCTTTTAAGAACAACAAAAAAGCGACGGCGATGGCAACAAATAGCGCTTCGCTACCTGCGAGTCCATCAATGCCATCCATAAAGTTATATAAATTAATAAGCCACACTAGACCCAATAATCCAACTACTACTCCAAGGCCACGCCAATCCCAAATTACAAATCCTAAATCAAGTGGCGGCATTCCGCCCAAAATATATAAGACAGAACAACCTGCAATAAAATGGACGAAAATACGTACGCGTGCTGGAACATGATGCAGATCATCAAGAAGTCCAATACACGCCAGCAATATGCCTCCAACTACAAAGGAGACAAGCAAGGGTAAAGACATAAGACCCAAAAAATGCAGTAGAAAAATTCCCACAAAAAAACTGATGACAATACCGATGCCACCTCCTCGAGGTGTAGGTGAGGCATGAGAACTTCGCGCATTGGGAACATCAAGCAGGTGGTAGCGATAAGCGATAGTTCTGAACGCAGAAACAAGACCAATAGTCGCAACAAACGCTAATAAAATAATTAGAAGCGCAACATTCATTCCTTTATAATCCTGCTTTTTATGTAACTGTCCAGCTTCTAGATGCGAACTTCCCTATTTGGCTGATTTTCAATTCAGCAAATCTGAACGTTATTGGCAAGTTCTAAATTAATGCTGAATAGTTACCTTTTTATTAAGTTATTTTCTTGCAACAAAGATGGATTCGATCCATTTAATACTATGCAATATCGACGACTAGCTCTAAAGTTTCCGCAATGGAAGAGACAACCGTTTCGATATCCTCATCAGATAAATAAGGATGGAAGGGTAAACTCATTACACGACCAGCCGCCTGCTCAGAAACTGACAAGTCCACATTACTCCAGTCATAAGACTGAAATATAGGTTGTTTGTGTAGCGGAACGGGATAATGTACAGCCGTAGGAATATTTTTTTCTAGAAGCAACTTCTGGACTTGAGAGCGATCTTCAACCTGTATGGTGTATTGAGCATAAATGCTTGTATTATCAGGATGAATAAAAGGCACAGCCACAAAACTTTTAAGTTTCTCATTATATTTTTTAGCAACTTTTTCACGAAGAGTTACTTCTTCATAAAATAATTCTAACTTTGACAATAAAATAGCTGCTTGCATCGTATCTAAACGACTATTGAGGCCCAATGCTACATGGTTATAACGAGTGCTTTGACCATGATTACGAATTTTACGCATTTTATCAGCTAATTCATCATCATCAGTAAAACATGCTCCGCCATCCCCGTAACAACCCAAAGGTTTAGCAGGGAAGAAACTTGTGCAGCCAATAGTGCCTAAATTACATGAGAAACGATTTTTATATGTCGCACCAAAACTTTGAGCCGCATCTTCAATCACTGAGATATTATGTTTGGCAGCAATGGCGTTAATGGCATCGAAATCGGCACATTGTCCATAGAGATTTACGGGCATGATAGCTTTAGTTCGGGAAGTAATTGCCTGCTCTAGCAATGCTGGATTAATGTTGTAGGTTTGAGGATCGATATCAACGAAGACGGGGGTTGCGCCTGCAACACATATCATCTCTGCCGTCGCTATAAATGTAAAAGGCGTGGTGATCACTTCATCGCCCTGACCGATATCAAGTGCCATCATCGCAACGAGTAGAGCATCAGTACCACTTGCAACTGCGATGCAATGTTTTGCCTTTACGTACTCAGCAAGCTTGCATTCCAATTCTTGAATCTCTGGCCCCATAATGTAGATGCCGTGATCCAGTACTTTAGTAATGCGCTCAAGTACGTCTCCCTTAATTAATTCATATTGTTTTTTTAAATCAACAAATTGCATATTCGCCACATCTTTTTCATTATTTTTAGAAAAAAGCATCGTACACTACTCGACTAAAAGAAACAATATCTGCTATTGTCACGTCATAGTAGGAACACAGGTTAATAGAGGTTCTATGGAATTCAATTCATTGACTGCACTCTCACCCCTTGATGGTAGATACAGCGAAAAAGTGACCGATCTTCGATCCTATTTTAGTGAATATGGGTTAATTAAATTTCGGGTGATTATAGAAGTTAACTGGCTAAAGGCATTGGCTGAGAATGCCCAAATATCGGAGCTCCCGAATTTTAGCGATGAAGCAAATCTGTTTCTAAAATCATTAGTTGATCAATTTTCAGAAGCGGACGCGACCCGAATAAAAGCAATCGAAAACACCACCAATCATGATGTCAAAGCCGTTGAATATTATCTGAAAGAAAAGCTTAACGAGTTGCCCTCCCTTGCAGATGCGATCGAATTTATCCACTTTGCGTGCACCTCAGAAGATATCAACAATTTATCATACGCCTTGATGATTAAAGAAGGTTTAAAGGATGTCATTCTTCCAGAAATGACTCGATTAGTTGCAACCATACAAAATCTTGCCCTTGAATATGCGACACTACCAATGCTCTCCCGCACCCACGGACAACCTGCCTCCCCTACTACTTTAGGTAAGGAATTTGCCAATGTGGTTGCTCGGCTAAACAGACAATTAAAGCGTATCAAGCAATGCCCCCTCCTTGGAAAAATGAATGGCGCCGTGGGCAATTTCAACGCGCATTACGTCGCATACCCGGAAATTGACTGGTTATCCTTTTCAAAAAAGTTTGTTGAGCAATTAGGGCTTGAATGGAACCCCTACACTACTCAAATCGAACCACATGATTTCATTGCAGAATTAGCGGATTGTATGACTCTTTTTAATACTATTTTGATTAATTTTAACCGCGATATTTGGAGTTATATTTCGCTGGGGTATTTCCAGCAACAGCTGCAAGAAAATGAAATTGGTTCTTCAACAATGCCTCATAAAGTAAATCCCATCGACTTTGAAAATTCTGAAGGCAACCTGGGCTTCGCTAATGCGATATTTCACCACTTCGCTACCAAGTTGCCCCTCTCTCGATGGCAGCGAGACCTCACTGATTCTACGGTATTGCGTAACATCGGCGTAGCCTTTGGGCATTCATTGCTTTCTTATCGCTCCACGTTAAAGGGTTTGCAAAAATTATGCGTTAACCGTGCTCAAATTCAAAAAGAGTTAGACAGTAGCTGGGAAGTACTTGCCGAAGCCATACAAACTGTCATGCGCCGCTTCGGAATTGAGGAGCCTTATGAAAAATTAAAGGCGCTCACTCGGGGAAAACAAATAGATGAGAACGCTTTACGTCAGTTCATTGACAGCTTAAACTTACCTGTTAAGGTAAAAAATGAATTATTATCATTAACCCCCGCAACCTATATAGGTATAGCAACGGAGCTTGCAAAAAAAATTAATATGGAGTCACTATAAATAATGAAGTCTTCGTTAGGTGATTGGGTTCTCACTAAAGTTGGTCATTGGTTAACAAAAAATCATGCTCCACGTCGCGCTTATCTATGTGATTTTGATCGCATACGTTATGAGTTACGACCGGGTGATGTGCTATTAATTGAAGGGCGAAATCGAATCAGTCACTTTATAAAAAAAGTGACTCAAAGTCCCTGGTCCCATGCTGCATTATATATTGGACGTCTTTATGACATAGATGATCCAGAGTTACGTAAAATCATTCGTCAACATTTTGATGGCTCCTCTGACAGCCAACTATTAATTGAAAGCATGCTGGGAAAAGGCACCATTATTACCGCCCTCTCCCATTACCGACATGATCACATACGTATTTGCCGTCCTCAAGGGCTCTCCAGAAGAGATGCGCAACTCGTCATAGGTTACGGAATAACGCGATTAGGGGGCCGCTATAATGTTCGACATATTGTCGATTTGACCCGGTTTTTATTACCCTGGGGTTATTTTAGCCGATGGCACTCTATACTATTTGATAAAAATCCTTCTCAAGCTATCTACGATATTTGTTCGTCAATGATTGCAGATGCCTTTCATTCAGTTAAATTTCCAATTCTCCCCATCGTTAAACATGATGATGAAAATGGTATTGAATTAGTTCAAAAACATCCACGGCTTTATACGCCCAGCGATTTTGATTATTCGCCTTATTTTGACATTATTAAATATCCGTTTTTTTCTCTTTCTGAAAAAGCACCTTATCATCACTTACCCTGGAAAGAGGGTGCTATGGGTATCGATGATGAAAATGACATTTTTCTTCACGGTGATCCCGACAACCCAATGTTAGGTACGGCTGATGCCCCCCCTCCCCGATATTCAGAGATTAATCACAAAAAACTAGATGAGGAATAAGATTAACCACAAGTTCCACTCCTCCACGGTGGTCCCAAAACGGCATAAGAAACAAGAATGTGCAATTATGCCGGGGAAAGAGGTAAACCGTTTTTTGTTACGAGGGTAAGGCCATCTGCAATAGGGATCATAGTCATAGTGACGCGGGAATCTTGCAGCACCTTCTTATTCAAGTTTCTTATAGCAGTAGTATTTTCATCATTATCGGCAAGATCTGCCACTTGACCGCCCCATAACACATTATCTACCGCCATAACGCCTCCCTGCCTTAATAGCTGCAGGCCACGTTCATAATATTCATCATAATTTTTTTTATCAGCATCAATAAAAATAAAATCAAAACTATTTTCCTGACCTGCTTTGATTAAATTATCGAGTGTTTCTAATGCGGGAGCTATTCGCAAATCAATCTTGTGCTCTTGATTGGCAAGTTGCCAATATTTTTTGGCAATTTTGGTCCACTCATTATTGATATCACAACTAATGACCTTACCTTGGGGCATTGCCATGGCGGCCACGAGGGAGCTGTATCCTGTATATACTCCGATATCTAGGGTTTTGGTGGCCCCTAAAATTTGAATGATAAATGCCAATAATTGTCCTTCTTCGGGCGCAATTTGCATTTTCGACGAACTCAGTTTGGCTGTTTCCTTACGCAATTGAGTTAGAATAGGATCTTCTCTGAGAGAATTAGCGATATAATATTGATAAATAGTTTGGGTCATTGCTAAAGTAGTCTGTGTCATGAAACAATCCTTATACGAGACTTTGAATGAATAATGCCGCTAAGAGTTGGCCAAAGCCATTGTTTGATACAATGGAAACTATCGACGAAGAAATCAATCCAACTACCTCTAATTACTTAACCACGCTCAATATACCCCATGTCGAGCGAGAATATGCACTGACCCGTGAATTTTTGCGTAGTTACGCCGGTTCTCTTGACACCTTTAACTCCTATCGTCGCGAGGTTGAACGATTTTTACAATGGTCGTGGCTAATAATAAAAAAACCCATTAAAGAGATTGATAGAAACGATATTCGACTTTTTTTAGAATTTATTCAGAATCCTCCCCTGCACTGGATTAGCACCAAAAATGCATCCCGTTTCATAGACCAGGAGGGCTTACGCATACCCAATCCAGCATGGCGACCTTTCGTGGTTAGAGTTTCCAAAGCACTTTACAAAGAAGGCAAAAAACCGAATAAACAAGAGTACCAATTAACTAATAAGTCGATTCAAGCCTTATTTGCAGGTCTAAGCACTTTCTTTTCTTTCTTCCAGCAAGAAACCTATCTCGACATTAATCCCATTCAACTTGTAAGGCAAAAAAGTAGGTATATTCAAAAACAGCAATCTCAAAAAATCACACGCAGATTGAGTAACTTGCAATGGCGATACGTCATCGACACTATTGAAGGCTTAGCCAATAATGATTCTCTTTATGAACGCTACTTATTTTTAATCTCTATCTTTTATTTATTAGGTCTTAGAATCTCTGAAGTAGCCGATACCCCAGGGAGAACCCCTAAAATGGGTGACTTTGCTCCCGATAAACATGACCGATGGTGGTTTACAACTGTTGGCAAAGGCAATAAAGTACGTGATGTTGCAGTTCCGAATGCGATGTTAGAAGCATTAAAACGATATAGAATAAGCCGCGGCTTAATTGCACTTCCAAGTAGAGGCGAAAATACTCCTTTACTCCATAAAGAACGTGGAAGAAATGGCTTAGGAACACGGCAGGTGCGCAATCTAATCCAATTGTGTTTTGATAAGGCGATTGATCACTTGTATAAAGCCGGTAAACAGGACGAAGCCCAAGACTTAGCGGCCGCGACAGTCCATTGGCTACGACATACTTCCATTTCTGCAGATGTTGAGCATCGGCCTCGCGAACATGTGAGAGATGACGCAGGCCATGAAAATGCAATGATAACTGACCGTTATATCGACACCGACCGGATTGCGCGCCACGAGTCTGCGAAACTTAAGCCACTCAAACCTTCAATCGAAGAATAGTTGGAGCTATTAATATGTTAAATTTCAAAATTAATAGGGACAAAAACTTAAATGAAACATGGATAGAAACCTCTTTATCGGGCAAACCTTTACTTATGACCCCCCAATTGAATAAAGGCACTGCCTTTACCAAGGAGGAAAGACATATTTTTGGGTTGATAGGGAAACTACCGATTCGCATCGAAGAACTACACGAACAGTCCATGCGAGCGTATTTACAATACAAATCTTATGACACATTACTCCAAAAAAACGTTTATTTACATAATCTACATAATGCAAATGAAGTTTTATTTTATAAAGTCATCCAAGATCATATAGAAGAGATGATTCCTGTCATCTATACCCCTATCGTTGGCACTGCAGTCGTGGAATTTAGTAAGCAGTTTCGTCACCCAAGAGGAATATATATTGCCTACCCAGAGATAGATAATATTGCTGAAATTTTAGGCAATAGAAGCAATCCAGAGATCGATTTAATTGTCGTTAGTGACGGCGAAGGAGTCCTCGGAATTGGCGACCAAGGCGTCGGCGCAATGGATATCCCCATCGCTAAACTGATGGTCTATACCATCGCAGCTGGCATTAATCCTTTACGCACCCTACCGATTTTATTGGACGTCGGCACCAATAACCAGGCCTTACTCGATGACCCTCTCTACCTCGGATGGCGCAATAAACGCATTTCGGGTGATGATTATGATGAGTTTATTAAAAAATTTGTTATGGCGGTAAAAGATGCGTTTCCGAATGTTTTCTTACACTGGGAAGATTTCGGTCGTAAAAATGCTAGACGAAACCTAGACCTTTTTAGAGATGAGATTTGTACATTTAACGATGATATTCAGGGAACCGGTGTGGTTACCCTTGCTGCCTTGTTAGCAGCAGTTAAAGCGTCTTCTTTAAAGCTTTCGATGCAACGTATTGTCATATTTGGGGCAGGAACAGCCGGGGTGGGTATTGCAGATCAAATTTGTGATGCCATGATGCGTGAAGGAATGAGTGAATCAGAGGCACGCAAATGTTTTTGGATTTTAGATCGGTCTGGTCTATTAACGGAAAAATCCGCCACGATTTCTCCCGAACAACGACGATATGCCAGAGAAATCTCTGAATTAACCCACTGGGTTAACCAAAAACCTGATTATATTAGCCTGGAAGATGTGGTGCGAAATGTTCATCCGACCATGTTAATTGGTTCTTCTACCTCTCCGGGGGCCTTCACGGAGACTATCGTGAAAGAAATGGCAGCCCATGTCGAACGACCCATTATTTTTCCATTATCAAACCCCACTGACAAATCAGAGGCTATGCCAGTTGATTTAATTGAATGGACTCGTGGTAAAGCACTCATTGCCACCGGTAGCCCTTTTGCACCGGTTGAGTATGAAGGGAGAGAAATTCCCATTGCACAATGTAATAATGCACTCGTTTTCCCGGGCATTGGGTTAGGCGTTTTAGCGGTAAAAGCAAAAAAAGTGACCGATGAAATGTTATGGGCAGCCTGTCTTAAAACAACAGCTTGCTCTCCAATTCTGCATGATCCAAATGATGCTTTATTACCTAAATTTGACCATGCATCAGAATTATCCCGACAAATTGCTATTGCTGTTGCAACAGAAGCTATCAAAGAAGGCCTAGCTCAAGTCGATACATCCATTCCTGTGGAAGCATTAATTGATCATATGATGTGGCAACCTCATTATCTTCCTTACCGAAAAGTGTAGCAGGCAAAAGCTGTCACGCCGTGAACCCTGCTCTACGTCGTCCCGCGATCAAGTCGCGGGACGACGTA
>JACCWJ010000046.1 GCA_013697705.1 Gammaproteobacteria bacterium
GGATCAATGCCCGATGCTGGATCCCGCGATCAAGTCGCGGGACGACGGGAAGGAGTGTCGCGGGACGACGGGAAGCCGAGCCAGAACGACGGGAAAGCGCAGAATGTCGTGGAAGAGTTGAAGGTTAGTAGAACGTACTAACGTAGGTAGCTTTCTATAAATTTTCGTGGAAATCCAGCCCTGGAGGACATTCGCAGCTAAATCTAAAGAGGAAAAAGTAACATAAACTAACGTATAAAACGCATCGTCAGGGGATATCGGAAAGGTTTGCCATTCGCGGTTTCAATGCTGGCCATTACCATCGCAATGATATGGAAGACAGCTATTACCGGTAACAAAAACAATCCAATTACAATCAGCATTAAAACTAACGCAATTATGTAATAAATAGTGATGGATAGCTGAAAGTTCACGGCTTCTTTGCCTTGTTCATCAACATAGGGCATTTTTTCACGTTTCATAGCCCAGACTACTAGGGGCGCGATAAGATTCCCAAAGGGAAAAATAAATCCGGCGAATCCACAAAGATGGCACACCATGGCCCACGTAGTTTCTTGGGTCGTGGGGGCCTGCTGAGTGAGAGTGGGCGTAGGTTTTTGTTCGTCTGTTTTCATAGTTTTTTGTGCATTCATGCGTTTAATTAATATTATTATAGCTGATAAGAGGGCGCTCGCAATGCCTAGGCCTGTAAAGAAGAAACTGGCTGCTAAGGCAGCTAACACTTTGAGTAGGCTGGGTTGGCGTAAATATATCCTATAACGAGGAACATTGTCGGGCATCAGCGCGGTGACTTGGTATGTGCCTGCGTTGGTAAAGCTGAGGCTTCCTAGGGAATAATGAGCAGAATTATTTTGCGTATTGCTCCACCCTATCGTAGGTTTGAATAAGAAGGATTCATGAGTCTTCGTATCGGTAAACGTTATCTGGGTAACACCGAGATTTTTTAGTTTCTGAATATTCTTCGGCGCTTTTGATTCAACCCATAATGTGTATTGTCCCGGTGTGGGGATAAAGAGCTGAGATGTGCCGGGGACATAAAAAGTAATGGTATGAACCGCTGCACTGAAAATCGAATAGAGTAAATACGCACTAATTATTGGACCCAACAAAAATAAAAATAGAGATAACCCATACCATTTTCTTGTGGGGATTATCTTTTTTGAGGCATTATTAGTCATATATTTTCTCAGCGTTAATTGGATTATATGATAATAAAGATTTTTGCCCAAACTCAACAACTTCTTCTGTTGAACGATGAAAAAACAATTCGCTCCTATACCGTCTCCACGGCCAAAAGAGGCTTAGGTGAAATTCGGGGAAGTGAAATGACACCGCGTGGTTGGCATAGGGTACGCGCTAAAATTGGCACATCCGCCCCTATCAATACAGTATTTGTCAGGCGGCGGCCAACGGGGGAGATTTATTCTCCTCCTCTTGCAACTCAACAGCCAGGAAGGGATTGGATTTTGACGCGTATTCTTTGGTTGGGAGGGCTGGAGCCGGGTGTTAATCGTTTTGGAAACGTAGATACGTTAAAACGCTTTATCTATATTCATGGCTGCCCAGATGAAGAAGGTTTGGGTGTTCCTTTGTCACATGGGTGTATACGTATGAGCAATAGCGGGATTCTTGAATTATTTGATTTAATACCTGTCGGGACACGTGTTTTGATTACTGAAGAAGATCATGCTATAAATAAATCTTAATCGAATTCAAATAAAGGATAAGTATGGAGCGTGCTGAGGATATAATCAAATTCTGGTTTGGCAAAGTAGAAGAATCTGCGTTTCCTACCGCTAATCGGACGCACATCTGGTTTGGCCATGATGCCGCTGTGGATGACGAGATCCGATCTAAATTTTCATATGACTTAGAAAAAGCAGTGTTGGGTGAATATTCCGATTGGGAAAAAAATTCACGGTCTTCGTTAGCGTTGATTATTTTATTTGATCAATTTTCTCGCCATATTTATCGTGATACCCCATTAGCCTTTGCACAAGATCACCGCGCCCTTGATCTATGTTTGCATGGTATAGAAAGACAATACGATCATTTGATTAGCTTAATTGAGAGAGCATTTTTTTATTTCCCCTTAATGCATTCCGAAAATGTTGAAATTCAAGCGACTTCTATCCGTGCTTATAAAATTCTTTTAGATTTATCTTTCCCAGAGGCAAAAGGAATCTTTGAGAATTTTCTGGACCATTCCTTACAACATTTTGATATAGTAAAGCGTTTTGGTCGCTTCCCCGATCGAAACCAAGCGCTAGGACGCATCTCTACAGAAGAAGAAATCAAATATTTAGAAAAAGAATATTTACAAGGTGATAAATGACAGAGGCCAAGCCAATTTATAAAGTGATATTTATTAATCAAAACAATGTTTATGAGATTTATGCAAAGAATGTTGCTCAAAGCAATCTTCTAGGCTTTATCGAAGTGGAAGAGCTTATATTTGGAGAAAAAAGCTCAGTTGTCGTTGACCCCGGTGAAGAGCGCTTGAAAAGTGAGTTCACCAGTGTGAAGCGAAGCTATATCCCAATACATTCTATTATACGTATAGATGAAGTAATTAAGGAGGGTGTAGCAAAAGTAAAAGATTTGGGTGATAAAGCCAATAATATAACTCCCTTTCCCACAGGTATTTACCCCGCGCCAAAAGAACGTTTATAGGAAAAAAAATGACATTAGGGCATGTCATGCTTGATTTGACGAGCTTTGAGTTAAATCAGCTTGAAAAAGAACTATTGCGGCATCCTCAAGTAGGCGGCGTTATCCTATTTACTCGCAACTTCGAATCTAAGAAACAACTACGCTATCTCATCAAAGACATTCGCAAAATAAACCCAGAATGTCTCATAGCAGTGGATCAAGAAGGGGGGCGGGTTCAGCGATTTCGAGACGATTTTATACCCCTGCCGGCGTTTAAAAGTTATGGTGATCTCTATGAGAAAAATACCAGTGAGGCAATGACACTTGCCGAAAAAATGGCATATGCGATGGCCTGTGAATTACTTGAGCTGGGGATAGATTTGAGTTTCACGCCGGTTCTCGATTTGGCATATGGTGAAAGTGAAGTCATTGGTGATCGTAGTTTCCATGCTCACCTTGATATCGTCACGCGCCTTGGAAGAGTTTTTATTAAAGGTATGCATCGAGCTGGCATGCCCGCCACCGGCAAGCATTTTCCTGGTCACGGCTATGTTAAGGCAGATTCTCATGTGACCTTGCCCATTGACAAACGAAGTTTGGATACGCTTTGGGAGCAAGACATGCAACCCTTTAGGGCTTTAAATACTCAGCTAGATGCAGTTATGCCAGCCCATATTCTTTATGAAGATATCGATAATCATCCACCCTGTTTTTCACGTTTTTGGCTACAAGAGATGTTAAGATCGAAATTAAATTTTTCAGGTGTCATATTTAGTGATGACTTAAGCATGGGGGGAGCGCACTATATTGCAGATTATGTTCAAAGAGCCCACAGTGCATTTGAGGCAGGCTGCGATATGATTCTAATCTGTAACCATCAAGATCAAGCAATCCGAGTGTTAGATGAGGTGGAATTATACCAAAATCCCTTATCTGCCAACCGCTTGCACCAATTTAGAAAAAAAGAAAAATTACGTGGAGAGATTTGTGATTAAAATTCCTCAAGATATTCAATCAATACTTGAAAAGGCCACCTGCATCTATTCTAAACAAGAAGTTGAACATGCTTTAGATCGAATGGCGTTATTAATTACTGAAGAAGTCTCTGACTTATTCCCCATTTTTCTTTGTGTAGTTGTGGGCGGCATGATTCCTTTGGGAAGCTTGCTGATGAGAATGATTTTTCCTTTAGAGATAAATTATATTCACGCTACCCGCTATCAAGGTAACACGTCGGGAGGCGAGATTGCCTGGAAAGCAAAACCCACTTGTCCTCTTGCAGACAGAACAGTCGTGATTGTCGATGATATTCTTGATAGCGGCAAAACGTTGTCAGCGATCATTAAGTTTTGTGAAGATCAAGGCGCGAAGCAAGTATTAACCTCTGTCATTGTAGATAAGCATCATGCTAGAGAAGAAGGTGGTCTAGCTCAGGCAGACTTTACTGGTTTGACAGTGGATGGTGACCATTATGTCTTTGGATACGGTATGGATTATCGCGGCTATCTTAGAAATGCCCCGGGAATTTTTGCTATAGCGCCGGAGCATCGTTGAATTTCTCTATTGTAGCTATACAACTCTTTTAGAACACGGCAACAACGTCATATTTGTTGAACCGTTGCCTACTCGCTTAAATCTCTTCCATAAAACCCCTTCAGTTTATTTAACAGTAAACTGAAGGTCGGGTTCTGGCTCTCTTCATTTTGGAAAAAAATCTGCCACTGTTTTGTTTCAAGATTTACTAGCACAAAATTGGGCATGGTAGGTGAAAGTTTATAACAAAACATTTGGCTAATTTTGCCTTGGTTTTTTGTTGCCGGAAAAAAATAATAACAATTTTTAAGCTCTGGTGAATCAGAGGGTATGACCTCGGTTTGCAGTCTATTTTTACCAGGGAAGTGAACGAGTAACCATTTGCCTTCGATAATCCCGCGTTGTTTTTCTGAAAGTAATGGAGCAATAGCAGTATCGCGTAACACCAATTGTTGGGTAGTTAAGTCTATGTCATATAAATTAGCATATTTATTGATCAAACGGGAAAATGTTGAAGCGCCTCTGTGCGCAGTTATATCAATGAGAGGAATATCAATTTCTGATTCCAAAAAGAGAGGTCGATCGAAATTTTTTAACTGACTCCCGCCCATCATAATAGGTCTTAAGCTAACCCCATCAAATGGGATTTTTGGCGTTATGCCTAGCAGATCAAACAAAGTAGGAGCGACATCTATTAAGGCAACGCGTTGAGTAATCGTTTGAGGATTAATCCCAGTACTAGAGCGAAATGCTAACGTCGTTTGTAATTGCGTCATGCTGAGGAGATCGGTGCCATGACCTGAAGAAGTATCCATCCCTATCAGCGCAGAGCCAGGTGTGAATTTCATATAAGGAAATCGTGTAATAGTAGCGAGTCGAGGTGTGGGACCTCTATAATTTTGTTCTTCAGTTATTCTGTCTCCGGGCAGACCTAGGGAATCGCCATGATCAGAAAGAGTAATGATGATACTATTTTGTAGCAGACCTCTTTTTTTGAGAAGCGTCAAAAGCTCGCCAAATTGATTGTCTAGTTGTATCACAGAATCTTCGTATCGTTCTGCTAAGGATTCAAAGTTGGGCTGTTTTGCCCATACATAAGGCCAATGTGCTACGGTCAACGCGGCTATAAACAAAACAGGTTTTCCTGGCGATTTATTGATAAGTCGATTATCCACTAAATTAATAAATGATCCGGGAAGGTAGGTGAAGTATGAATTACGATTCGCATAATTATAGGGAAATAATATTTCTCCTATGACGGTGTTCATTAACAGGTTAGAAAGAGGAGTGTCGTTCACCAACGAAAAAATAAAATCATAAATTCCTGATTGTGCTGCAATGACTTGATCAAATCCAAAATCTGCATTTATGTTAACGAACTGCCTTCCATCTGCAGCAAAGATAGTTTGATAACCTTGAGATTTCAAAACCCTACTTAAACTATTTTCTAATTTTAAGTAATGCTGAGGGATAAGATTAAATCTTGCGCCATTATTTTTGGGATACGCACCCGTCAAAATTGAAACCAAACCTGGGGTTGATCTTCCTAACAATGTTAATGAGTTGGAAAAAAAAGCCGCATTATCGATAAAATTTTTGACGTGAATTGATCGGTCACTTTGTTTAGCATAATCAGGGCGGAGCGAGTCAGTGATAATAAGAATAATATTTGGAGATTGCGTAGTTGGAAAAAAATAAATAGCTGCATAATGTTTATACAGAAAGAGCGAGCTCCAACCTAAGAAAAAAACGACGAGGGTTATGATGCTCCCCCTGGGCTTACTCACTATTATTCTAAATAACACGAGGCCTACAATAATAAGGAGGAGGGAGGTCGTCACAATCAATGCCGCTAAATAAATAGGCGAGTGATGTGGTAGCTTCATTGAAAAATATGAATAAGGAAAGAGATATCCATTCCACAAATAAATGCTTGTTTGACAAAGCAGCCACAACAAAATGCCTACCAAAAAAAGATTCCTCTCAAACACGTGAGAAGTTTTGACGAGCTCCTTAGCCAGCCAGTAAATAATAATAACTAGGAATGTTTGGATAAATATATGCGCTAATACATAAGCAATGAGTGGTTTCCAGAGTGAAAAATTGCTGCCGAGTTTGTGCAGAAAGATCGTAAGAAATCCTGCCATCTTATTGGTATATGCTGTATCAAGAGGCAATTTAAGCGACAAAAAATAGAATTGTAATAATAGTATCAGCAGGGTGAGAAAACAAAACACCCCTTTTAGAAGTGTCCAGGATCGTTTTTGTAATAGCATGCCCCTTCCTTACTATTTCGGCGTGAGAAGTTTTATAAGGTCGGTTACCATTTTTAATTTGTTGGCAGCGGTATTTTCATTTAAGGCGAACTTTAAGCCTTTGGATCCTACAAATTGATATCGTTTGGGTTCTGTTTGAATAAGTTTCAGAAGGGCGGGTAAGTTGATGTTTGGGTGGCTGGTGAATTCCATTTTACCCTGCGAGGCACCCATTTCAATCTTAGCGATGCCAAGTGGAATAGCGTCTAGTTTAATTTGTGTAACAGCAAATAAGTTTTTTATGGGCTCAGGAAAGAGTCCGAATCTATCCACCATTTCCACTTGTATTTGATGCAATGCAGCATAATTTTTTGCACTCGAAATACGTTTGTAGAAACTGAGTCTAATATGGACGTCAGGTAAATAATTTTCAGGTATCAATGCGGTAATCTTTAAATCGATTTCAGGTCCCATTTCCAAGGGTTCATCTTGTGAGGGCTCTTTGCCCTCTTTTAACGATTGAACTGCATGATCTAACATTTCGGAATAGAGATGGAAGCCAACCTCTTCAATGAAACCACTTTGGTCTTCTCCTAAAATCTCACCTGATCCGCGTATTTCTAAATCGTAGGTGGCCAACATAAACCCTGCGCCTAAATCCTCAAGGGATTCTATCGCTTCAAGGCGTTTAATCGCATCTTTAGTAATTGTTTTCACGGGAGGAGTAAGCATATAAGCATAGGCTTGATGATGAGAGCGTCCCACTCTGCCCCGCAATTGATGTAACTGAGCTAAACCAAAGTGATTGGCTTTGTTTATAACAATGGTATTAGCCGTAGGAATATCGATGCCTGATTCAATGATGGTTGTACTTACCAAAACATTAAAACGTGCATGATAAAAATCTGACATCACTTTTTCTAAAGATCGTTCCGTCATTTGGCCATGAGCAAAATTAATGCGTGCTTCCGGCAACAGTTGCTCTAGTTTTTCACACGTTTGTTGAATAGTCTGTACATCATTATGTAAGAAATAAACTTGTCCTCCTCGCAAGATCTCGCGTAAGACAGCTTCTCGCACAATTGCAGGATTATATTCTCTAACAAATGTTTTTATTGAGAGGCGTTTAGCGGGAGGAGTGGCGATAATGGACAGGTCCCGAACCCCTGTTAAAGACATGTTTAATGTGCGTGGGATCGGCGTTGCGGTAAGGGTTAAGATATCAACTTCAGCTTTAATCGCCTTTATTTTTTCTTTTTGATGGACACCAAAACGATGCTCTTCGTCTATGATTAATAAACCTAATGATTGAAACTTTATATCTGCTTGTAATAATTTATGGGTACCTATGAGAATATCAACTTTTCCCCCGGTCACTTCCTTAACAATTTGTTCTTGTTCTTTTTTAGTTTGAAATCGCGATATTACCGCGATTTTAATAGGCCAGTTAGCAAATCGATCTTGAAAGTTTTGATAATGTTGTTGAGCCAGTAAGGTGGTGGGTACGAGGACTGCTATTTGAACATTATCTTGGGTCGCTAAGAATGCGGCACGCATTGCGACTTCAGTTTTACCAAACCCTACATCACCACAAATCAGCCGGTCCATTGGGCGCGGTGAAGTCATGTCATTAATTACTTCATCAATTGCCTTTAGCTGATCAGGGGTTGCTTCGAAAGGGAATTCTGCGGCGAAGGTAAAATAATCGTGATTTGGTTTAGAGAATTCATGGCCCCGTTTGGCGAGACGTTTAGCATAAATGTCCAACAGTTCGGCAGCAACATCACGAATTTTTTCCGCTGTTTTTTGTTTTATCTTTTCCCATTTTTTAGAGCCAAGTTGATAAATTGGTGCATGTTCATCTTCTCGGCCTGTATACCTCGCAATATAATGCAGGGATGAAATAGGCACATATAACTTATCTCCTCCAGCATATTCAATCGTTAAAAACTCCGCTTCGAATCCGTCAGTGTTAATGAGCTGTAGGCCAATATACCTGCCTACTCCATGATTAAGATGAACGACCGGCGCGCCGATTTTTAATTCGGTTAAATTTTTTATTACATTTTCTGGGTCATGTCCGCTGCGGGTGCGAAGTCGGCGTTGCATCACTTGCTGCCCAAATAGTTGAGCTTCGGTAATTAACGAAATTTCAGGATGGTGCAATGTCATGCCATTATCTAATGCAGAGATGGTCATTCCAATTTTAATATCTGATTCCAGGAATTCTTTCCAGCTGGGAATGAGGGTGGGTCTTATTCCAATTTCTTCGAGTAAATTCAAAATCGATTCTCGTCGCCCCAATGTTTCGGCGCAAAATAAAATTCTGTTTTCTGCCTTCTCTAAATAATTGCTAACCGCTTGTAGAGGTTGTTCGGCTTTACTAATGATTTTTAAATCAACAGGGGGGGAGGTATTAAAATTGCGAGCATTCCCGCGTTCTGGTAAAGGATCTTCTTGTACCACTATCTGTGCAAACGCTTTTAATTTACCAAAAACTTCATTAACTTGCAGGACAATCTCTTGCGGCGCTAGGATGGGTTTTTGGACATCATATCGGAGTTGTTCATATCGTTCTGAAACTTCATGCCAAAACTGATTGGCCTTACTTTCGATATCTCCTATTTGTACAATAACGGTATTGGGCGAAAAATAATCGAATAAGGTATGAGTTTTATCAAAAAATAGAGGTAAATAATATTCAATGCCCGTAGCATACTGTCCTTTAGTCACACTCTCATAGATGGGACAGTGTGCCGGGTTGCCCGAAAACATATTACGCCATGATTGTCTAAATTGGGTAATAGCCGCTTCTGTCAGAGGAAATTCTCTCGCAGGCAATAGCCTTATTTCATCAATGACTTCAAGAGATCGCTGCGTTTCTATTTCAAAAATTCGAATGCTATCCACTTCTTCATCGAATAGATCGAGACGGTAAGGCTGAGTACTGCCCATGGGAAATAAATCTAATAACGCTCCTCTTACTGAAAATTCACCGTGTTCCATCACTTGAGACACATGCCTGTAGCCACTGCGTTCTAAGCGTCTCTGGAACTCTGTGAGATCAATGCTATCTCCTTTCTTGATAGCAAAGGTTAATGCTTCAACGTATTCCCGCGAAGTGGTGAAATGCATAAGGGTATTGATAGGAACAATGATGATTCCCTTCGTGAGCTGGGGCAATCTGTAAAGGGTTAGGAGACGTTCTGAAACAATATCTTGATGAGGGGAAAAATGATCATAGGGTAAAATTTCCCAGTCGGGAAAGGTGAAAATGGGTAAGGAATCATTCTCAAGGGCAAAAAACTCCAATTCATACTGTAATTTCGTGGCGGCCTGCATGTCGGGAGTAACGACCACGACGAGTCCCTCATGGGTTTTACTGGCGCAGGAGACCGCTAGGCTTCCAGCAAGGCCATATAATTGACCCCAAAATTGTCGTTCGCCCGGTTTCTTTGGTATTATTACTTCTAAAGGAGTGAGATTGCTCATCATTTTGATCTTATTTACTAGGAGACATGGATGTATAAGTTAGAAACTGATCCTTTAACGACCGCGGGGATCTTAAAGAACAGTTGGAGTTTGTATACTACTTCTTTGAAATACATTTTGGTCTGGTCTTTTATCGTTTCTATAGTGCATATCATTCCCACTCTTTTTGGCTTTGTCGGATTTTTTTATCAAGACTTTTCTGGCCATCTTGAATTTTCTTGGTGGGCTTTGCTTCTTTTTATTGTGTTACTGACCGTAGAAGCTTTTTTTGTCGCCATATTATTCTATAACATTTATACAATTGCAACGGAACAGAAAGTTAATTATAAATTATCAATCTCTACGGCACTTACTTGCTTAATTCCATTATATGTTGCCATGGTATTATATTTCGTCTTCGTCAATGTGGGCATGTTTCTTTTTATTCTACCCGCCGTTTTTATCTCCATAAGTTTGGTTATGTTCTTACCTTTTATTGTGATTGACCGCTTGAATGTTTATAAAGCATTTGAAGCGAGCGCACGTTTGGTCTGGGGCAATTGGTGGCAGACATTTATAGTATTGGTTATCCCCTATGCTATTTCCTATTTTTTGAGAAGCCTCTTCAAAATTACCCCGTGGGGAGGGGAGTGGTTACTTTTTATTGAAGCAATAATATTAACCATATCAATGCCTTATTTTTATTCGGCTTTATTGATTCAGTACAACAATTTGAAAATAATTAAGTCACTCCCAGAGCCTATGGCACAACCTCCTCGCACGCAAGGTCCTTAGCACACTGCGCTTTGTAATGCCCAGAGCGTATCAGTGGAGGTTTGGGTTCCTTGATTTCGCTTTGCTGCATCAAGGCTACTTTTAATATCGTAGCCTGGATCCGGCACTGGTTCTACGCTTAGCTTGATTTGCAAAAATTATCGATCTTAGCAGCAACAATGAAATCATTTTCAGACAGACCGGAAATAGCATGGGTCATTAATTCCAATTTGCAGTAATCATAGCCAATTTTCATATCGGGGTGATGCATATCTTGATTGGCAATCCAGGCCACTGCGTTCACAAAAGCCATCGTTTTATAGAAGTTTTTAAACGAGAAGTCTTTCGTGATTGATTTGTTGTTTTCACCTACCTTCCAGCCATCAAGTTTTTGTATTAATTCCTCAGCTTTTTCTTTGGAAAGCGGCTGCACGCCTCCTTCACAGGGTACACATTTCTTCTCAGTTAAATCTGTCATGATTGTCTCCATATTAACGAATTATTCCGCCTCCCAAACAAAGCTCATCTTGATAAAAAACAATAGATTGCCCTGGAGTGATGGCGCGTTGGTATTGCAAAAATTCAACATGATATTCTTGCTCATTTAATGCAGAGATAATACAGGGTTGGTCCATTTGGCGGTAGCGTATTTTTGCAGTGCAGTGAAATGGAGAACTCGGCGCTTTAGTTATCCACACTACATCACTACACACTAATGCATTTTTCAGTAATAACGGATGATCCTGATTTTGGCCAACAATTAATGTATTTCGTGGAATATCTTTGTAGAGTACATACCAGGGTGCTTCTGAGTGATTCTTGCTGCCGCCAATTCCCAGGCCTTGACGTTGACCCAGGGTGTAAAACATTAGTCCTTGATGTTTCCCTATTACCTCGCCCAAATCTGTTTCAATATTACCTGGCTGAGCTAAAAGATATTCACTCAGAAAATCTTTAAATTTACGTTCTCCAATAAAACAAATGCCCGTACTATCTTTTTTAGTGGAATTAATAAACCCTGCGTGTTTTGCAATGTTTCGCACCTCGGTCTTTTTCATGTCACCTAAGGGAAACAAACTGTGCGATAGCTGAAATTGATTTAAGCGATGCAAAAAATAACTTTGATCTTTACTCGTATCCACTGCCTTTTTTAGATAAGTAATATTGTCGATTGTACTGAGCTTTGAATAGTGACCTGTTGCAATGTAGTCTGCCCCTAAATTAATTGCATAATTGAGAAATGCTTTGAATTTAATTTCTTGATTACACAGAATATCTGGATTAGGTGTTCTGCCTCGGGCGAGTTCATCAAGAAAGTTTTGAAAAACTTTCTCCCAATATTCTTCTGCGAAATTAACCGTTTTAAGGGGGATTTCAATTTTGTCACAGACTGACCTTGCATCCGTCAAATCTTGCATAGCAGAGCAGTAGGGGTCTTCTCTATCTGCTTCCCAGTTTTGCATGAAAACACCCGTCAGTTTGTATCCCTGTTGTTTTAACAGTAATGCAGCGACTGATGAATCAACCCCGCCTGAGAGGCCCACTACAATATGTTGTTTATTTTGGTAAGTCATAGATTCTCGTAGAAATTCATTATTTTAACATAAAAACTTTTAAATTTAACTGCAGCGCCATTGGCCTGGTTGCAGGTCAGATAATTGCCATTCTCCAATCGCAACGCGGACGATGCGAAGGGTAGGGAATCCTACCGCGGCTGTCATGCGACGGATTTGTCGATTTCTGCCTTCTTTTAATTTGATCTCGAGCCAGGTGGTGGGAATAGTAGCGCGAAATCGTATCGGCGGATGTCGTTCCCAAATCGAAGGTGGCTCAATTATTTTTATTTTTGCCGGTTTGGTGACCCCATCATTTAATAAAACGCCGGTCGTCAGCTTATTAAGTGCGGGGGAGGGTGGCACTCCCTCTACCTGCACCCAATAGGTTTTTTCTAATTTGAATTTGGGGTGCATAATTTTATGTCTTAAGACGGGGTCGTCAGTTAACACCACAAGCCCTTCGCTATCTTTATCTAGTCTTCCTGCGGGATACACATTTGGCACTTTAATATAGTCAGATAAAGTCTCGCGTTCCTCTTTATCTGTAAACTGTGTGAGGACCCCAAAGGGTTTATTAAATAAAATCACCATGTTTTTGAGCTCGACTTAAGCATTGCCTAATAGGATTTTCAGGTAAAAAATGATATTCTGCCGCAACCAATTTTAAAAAAATGGAGCAATAATGGCATACCAACATATCAAAGTACCCCACCAGGGCGAAAAAATTAAAGTTAAGTCTGACTTATCCTTAGACGTGCCAGACCAACCCATAATTCCATTCATCGAAGGTGATGGAATAGGCGTTGATATTACACCCGTTATGAAAAAAGTGTTAGACGCTGCAGTGCTTAAGGCGTATGGAGATCAACGAAAAATCTCATGGATGGAAGTTTTTGCCGGGGAAAAATCCACTAAAGTTTACGGCGCTGATGTTTGGTTACCAGAAGAAACCCTCGAGTCAATTAGGGAATATGTGGTAGCCATAAAAGGTCCTCTGACTACCCCTGTTAGTGGTGGCATTCGTTCATTAAACGTAGCGCTACGACAACAACTCGACTTGTATGTGTGTCTTCGTCCTATTCGTTATTACGAAGGAACACCCAGTCCAGTGAAGGAGCCGTGGAACGTTGACATGGTTATCTTCAGAGAAAACTCAGAAGACATCTATGCAGGAATTGAATGGGCAGCCGAGACAGCGGAAGCGAAAAAGGTCATAAATTTCCTCTGCAATGAAATGGGAGTGACGAAAATTCGTTTTCCAGAACATTGTGGAATAGGCATAAAACCTGTTTCCAAGCAGGGGTCAAGTCGCCTCGTAACACGCGCTATTCAATACGCCATTGATAACGATCGTGAGTCTGTCACCTTGGTGCATAAAGGCAATATTATGAAATTTACCGAAGGCGCCTTTAAAGACTGGGGGTATGAAGTGGCGCGGGAGAAATTTGGCGCAACGCCTCTTGATGGCGGTCCTTGGCATGTGCTTAAAAATCCAAAAACAGGTAAAGATATTGTAATCAAGGATGCCATAGCAGACGCCTTCCTTCAGCAAACTCTGTTGAGACCCGTCGAATTCAGCGTTATAGCCACTTTAAATTTGAATGGTGATTATCTATCAGATGCGCTCGCGGCCCAGGTAGGCGGCATTGGAATAGCCCCTGGAGCAAATATTGGTGATCGATCTGCTATTTTTGAGGCAACTCATGGCACCGCTCCCCGGTATGCAGGCCAAAATGCGGTCAATCCGGGTTCCATAATTCTGTCGGGTGAAATGATGCTACGTCATCTTGGCTGGCTAGAAGCGGCAGATTTGATTAATAAAGGGATGGAAGGTGCTATTGAAGCAAAAACCGTCACCTATGATTTTCATCGTTTTATGAGTGATGCAAAACTACTTTCCACCTCTGATTTTGGCGATGCCATTATTAGCCACATGTAAAATATCGGTGCTGAGTGAGGGGGGGTTAACGACCTCCCACTCTTTCTGGGCGCTCAGCATATAATCTCTATTTGTCAAAGTTTTTCTAATTTTTAAGTTATTGTTCCTAAATTGAAAAATTACAGTTCAAAACAGGAAAAATCTTTCAAAATCGACTAATTTTAAAGTAAGCGAGAGAAATAAATATGAACTATGAAAACGTACATGATGTGGGCAGCTTAGTAGTACAGGAAGTTCGCCCAGACATAAAAAAACCAAATCTGTACCAGGTGGTATTATTCAATGATGATTTTACGCCGATGGATTTTGTAGTAGGAGTACTTATTAACTTTTTTAATCATAATAAAGAGCGAGCCACTAAAATCATGTTGCAGGTACATTTAGAAGGGAAAGGTATATGTGGAAAGTTTACATACGATATAGCGGAGACGAAAGTGGCTCAGGTTAACAATTATGCCCGTAGTTCTGAATATCCTCTATTGTGCAGTATGGAGATTGCATAAGGAGTAAGGAGGTGCAACATGTTTAGTAGAGCACTAGAAATTAGCATTAATAATGCTTTTGAGAGAGCCAGGGATAAGAGGCACGAATTTATAACAGTAGAACACCTACTGTTATCTCTTCTGGATAATCCTGATGCTGTCGAGGTTCTGGTCGCTTGTGGGGCCGATCTCAATCGGTTAAAGATTGGATTAGGTATATTTGTAGATGAAACAACGCCATTATTACCCGCGAGTAATGATGCGGATATCCAACCGACATTAGGATTTCAACGCGTGCTGCAGCGTTCAATAATCCAAGTGCAAACCGCGGGCAAGTCTGAAGTAACGGGCGCCAACGTCCTAGTGGCTATTTTTGGTGAGCAGGAAAGCCAATCTGTCTATTTTTTAAGCCAGGAAAATGTGACGCGTTTTGACGTAGTAAATTATATATCTCATGGGATATCTAAGGTCCATCATCATCATCATTCAAGCCCAAGTCCTCTGGAAAGGTCGACCGACCATGACCCCAATGAGGGATTTGTGCATGAAAGTGCACTCGAACGTTTTGCTATCAATCTGAACGAACAGGCCAAAACAGGTCGAATTGATCCATTGATAGGGCGGAAAGATGAAATTATCCGAACCGTGCAAGTACTTTGCAGGAGGCGTAAAAACAATCCTTTATTGGTAGGGGAAGCCGGCGTAGGTAAGACTGCCATCGCAGAAGGATTAGCTAAACTTATCGTCGAAAAAAAGGTTCCCGAACCAATATTAAATAGCACCGTATTTGCCCTCGATCTGGGCATGCTATTAGCAGGTACTAAGTACCGTGGGGACTTTGAAAAACGTTTCAAAGAAGTATTGAAAGATCTTAAACGCCATCCTGGCGCTATCGTCTTTATTGACGAGATTCATACCATTATTGGCGCGGGTGCGGCATCAGGCGGCACGATGGATGCCTCTAATCTGTTAAAACCTCTTTTGAGCAGTGGAGAAATCCGTTGCATGGGTTCAACGACCTATCAGGAATACCGTACTATTTTTGAAAAAGACCGCGCCTTAACGCGTCGTTTCCAGAAAATTGATATTTCTGAGCCATCAGTCGCTGATACTTACAAGATACTTTGTGGGCTAAAGAGTAGGTTTGAATCTTATCATGGAGTCAAATATACCTTTACTGCACTAAAGGCGGCGGCAGAGCTTTCTGATCGATACATCAATGAAAGACATCTGCCCGATAAGGCTATAGATGTAATTGACGAGGCAGGGGCTTATCAACGCCTTCAGCCTCCTCATAAAAAACGACGTGTCATTGGTGGCCGGGATATTGAAGAGGTTGTGGCTAAAATTGCTCGGATTCCAACCCGGCATGTCACGTTATCAGATCAGACAGTGTTAAAAAATATTGAAGAAGATCTGCGCATGTTGGTATTTGGTCAAGAGCATGCTATTTCTTCACTTTGCACATCTATTAAGCTTGCAAGATCAGGCCTAAGAGAGCCGGATAAACCAGTAGGCTGCTTCCTTTTTGCAGGGCCTACGGGGGTCGGCAAAACTGAGGTAACGCGGCAATTAGCTATAACCTTGGGCATTGAATTGGTGCGCTTTGATATGTCTGAATACATGGAGCGTCATACAGTTTCTCGTTTAATCGGGGCCCCTCCTGGCTACGTGGGATACGACCAAGGTGGGCTATTGACTGAAGCCATAAATAAACATCCTCATGCGGTGCTGCTTTTAGATGAAATTGAGAAAGCGCATTCTGATGTTTATAACCTCTTATTGCAGGTAATGGATCATGGCACTTTAACTGACAATAATGGACGCAGCGCTGATTTCAGACATGTCATTGTAGTAATGACTACCAATGCTGGAGCAGAGCTACTAGAGCGGTCTACTATTGGCTTTATCGAGCAGGATAATCAAAGTGAGAGTAATGCAGCCATCAAAAAGCTGTTCACGCCTGAGTTTAGAAATCGACTGGATGCGATTATTCAATTTAACCACTTAACCACTGTCACTCTAGATAAAGTTGTTGAGAAATTCTTGAGCGAGCTTCAATCTGTTCTCTCTACTAAATCTGTTAAATTAAATATTAATAACAGCGCAAAAGAGTGGCTAGCCAGAAATGGGTACGACAAAAAAATGGGTGCGAGACCAATGAGTCGGCTCATACAAGATCAGATCAAGAAGCCGCTAGCGGACAAATTGTTATTTGGCAATTTGATCAATGGTGGCGTCGTCAACATCACTGAAGAGAATGACCAGCTGGTCATCACTACGGAAGACGAATCATAACACTTAGGCCGAGAGTCTCTCGGCCTAACTTCCTTCTTCAGCCTGTTCGGTGGCCTTCTTCTTATCAGGATTTCGAAAACTGATACGGCCTTTGGTGAGGTCATAGGGCGTTAGCTCTACGGTAACGGTATCCCCAGTTAAGATGCGGATATAATTTTTTCTCATTCGACCCGAGATATGGGCAGTAATAATATGTCCGTTTTCTAATTTCACTCGGAACATGGTATTAGGTAAGGTTTCTACCACTACCCCTTGCATTTCAATATGTTCTTCTTTAGGCATGAATTCTAATAAACTCCAAAAAGCAAGTATCATACCTATTTAAATAGGAAAAGTCACCTTGCGGCATGGATTTTTAGTACCGCAGCATCGACTCTCGCATCTAGCGTATTGACAAGACTTATAGAGATGCTAAGGTTATTGCCTGTTGATATGGAAATAAACGAAGGATAAAAAGGGAATCGAATAAAGGGATGTAAATTAAGGACTATTAAGGAAGCTTATTACTATAACAAAATTTGGAGCTTCATTATGATAAAAAAAATAACACTTGGACTTACTGCTCTTTTATCTACGGTTTCAATTAATGCCCTTGCTTCTTCAAACAAAGCACCTTTCGATGTAACCGTTCCTTCTTATAATGGCGGGTTTACCTTCGGTTTAGCTGGCCTTTATCTCCGTCCTTCTGTTGATGCCTTAGATTACGGCATTGTTTACCCAGCTCCTGCAGAAGTGAGTGCCACGGGTCAATTGCGTAATGGTTCTGTTCAAAATGTTGATCCAGACTATGATTGGGGCTACCGTGCCAATATTGGTTATGTTTTCCCAAGCTCCGCAAATGACGTTTCATTAAGTTACACAAATTATAAAAATACTCAAACAGATGCTGTTAAATTAAAAGCTAATGAAGTATTCATTGCTACCACAGCACCTTTTTTAGTTGATGCAACCAGCGTAGCTACCTTCGGAAGTGACGCGAAATTTACAACAGAATATCAAGCTGTTGATTTAGATTTTGGTCAGCATTTCAATATCGGTTGCAATACACATATCAAGTTCCTAACGGGTCTTCGTTATGTTGATTTACGCAACACATTTAATGCTAACTACGAAGGTACACTTCAGCTCGACGACGATGCTGCAGCTGAAACTTTTAACATCAATACTTCACAAAAAAGTAGCTTTAAAGGTATAGGTCCACGTTTAGGTATGGATGCTGAATACAGCCTAGGTCGTGGTTTTGGCGTTGTTAGTCAAGCTACCACAGCGTTATTAGTAGGAAACTCCAAAAGTAAATTTGAGCAACATGCTACTTTAACAAATGACACGCTTACTATTACTGATGTGGCTTCCTTTGAAAATCCAAAGATCACACGGGTAGTTCCAAATCTAAATGCAAAATTAGGATTGAACTACAATGTGGAGTTCTGCAATCCATCACACACCAAGATGACAGTTGAAGCGGGTTACCAAGTGGACCACTTCTTCAATTCAGTTGATCGTTTAAATGGGTTGGGTTTATCAGGTGCTCCAAGAGTAATCACTGATACTAACTTTGCAGGCCCATATGTTGGCGTTCAAGTCCGTATCTAGTTCTAAACTAAAGAGCGTTGGTTTGACCAACGCTCTTTATCTTTTATGGTAGTAATTAAATTAATGTTGCGATTTTTATCATAAATTGTTACTTTTAGGTGCCTAGATTTCTTCAGGCTATCTATCTATATAATTTTACTGCCTCTAGGAGAGAGACATGAAGAAAATAACTATTGGAATAGTTGCACTATTTCTCTTTATTCGATAAGTGGTTTTGCTGCCCCGGCGGTTGCCTCTAAAGATGCTTCGATACCTTGTTACAATGGTGGATATACTTTTGGCTTAGCAGGTTATGAAACCCAGGCTTCACCGAATGCTGTCACCTCAAACCCCGCCAGCTCAGAATTTCCTGACACAAACGATAATAGAGATTCTCACCACAATCTGACAACAGATTATAGATAGTAACTCTATTAACTAAATGCAACTGCTTACGAGCCAGGCTGGCATTTACGAATTTGGTCTTCCTAAATTCGTAAACGCCAACTGATTTGTCGCTTATTTATCTAAGAATTTTTCCGCGTCTAGTGCTGCCATGCATCCGGTGCCGGCAGAGGTAATTGCTTGTCGGTAAATATAATCAGTGACATCGCCTGCAGCGAACACACCAGGAATACTGGTCGCTGTCGCATTACCATTCGAGCCGGTTTGTACCTTGATGTAGCCATTTTCCATTTCAAGCTGTCCAGTAAAAATGTCGGAATTAGGCTTATGTCCAATAGCGATAAAAACACCTTTGACGTCATAGTCCATCATTTCATTATTGAGAACATTCTTGATACGGATGGCGCTGACACTCTTGTCTCCAATAACTTCTTCGAGTGTGTGGAACCACGCGACTTTAACATTGCCATTGATCGTTTTATCGAGTAGGCGATTAGCGAGTATTTTTTCAGAGCGAAATTTATCTCTGCGATGTACAACCAGCACTTCGGAAGCAATATGAGACAGATACAATGCTTCCTCAACAGCAGTATTGCCACCGCCAATGACGGCCACTTTTTGATTTTTAAAGAAAAATCCATCACAGGTCGCGCAGGCCGAAACGCCTTTGCCCATAAATGCCTGTTCAGAGGGAATGCCTAGATATTTGGCAGTGGCGCCAGTTGCAATGATTAAGGCATCGCAGGTATATTCGTGAAACTCACCTTTTAAATAAAAAGGTCGGTCTTTTAAGTTGACCAGGTTGATGTGGTCAAAAATAACTTCAGTGTCAAAACGTTTGGCGTGTCGTAACATTCTGTCCATAAGATCGGGGCCTTGTAACCCTTCAACGTCGCCGGGCCAGTTATCTACGTCGGTTGTTTTGGAGAGTTGGCCTCCTTGTTCAATTCCTGTGATAATAACTGGATTTAAATTTGCTCTTGCTGCGTAAACGGCAGCGGTATAACCTGCAGGACCAGACCCTAGAATTATGAGGCGGTGATGTTTTATATCGCTCATCAGGAACCCTACCTTTATTTGATTACGTTAAACAGCATTGCGCCGAAAAAACGTAATTTAACATGTAAATTTTTAGCCAGGTAGTTAAAATAGTGTTTTTAATCGTATAGCGAGAAAAATGTGAGACGTGTGCAAAAAAAAGAATATAAATTATCAAACTTGCTGCAGATGCATAAGCGACTTCGAGAAGGTTTTTTTATCATCGCACTTTCGATGTCTCTTTTTTTGTTGCTCGCATTAGCAACGTATCATCCCGCTGATCCAAGCTGGTCTAATACGGGGCAGACCAAGGAAATCGCTAATTATGGTGGTTCTGTTGGGGCGTGGCTAGCCGATATTCTGCTCTATCTTTGTGGCTATTTAGCCTTTGTTTTCCCCTTTATATTTTCGTATAGCGCATGGCAATACAGCCATTCTAATCAGAGTCAATTAGAATCTCGTTCGCTGTTGTACTTGAAAATTATGGGCTTTATTTTATTTTTGTTTGCAGGCACAGGTATTGCGAGTTTGCATGTAGATTCCTCCTCGCATCTCCCTTTTACGTCCGGGGGGGTGCTTGGAAATGTGGTGGGCTACAGCATGGTTAAAATTTTTAATTCTGCCGGCTCAGGTTTAATTTTATTCGCTATTTTTTTGACGGGCTTAACACTCGTTACCGGCTGGTCTTGGTTAGTGGTAGTCGATAACATTGGCAAGTTCGTTTTAGATCACTCAGCCAAACTTCCAAAACTCTTAGAAAGAAAGAAGGAACAAAGCAGGCAAGAGCCGAAGGTGAAAAAAATTGGCTTTGAAACACCTGACGTTGAGCCAAGAGAGGTTAAACCGACCATCGTACGCGTTGAACCAAAAATTAAACCCTCTCTAAGTGACGAAGAAGAGGATGACGAAATTGAAATTACCACACCTAAAGAGGTAAAAAAGAAACCAGTCATTCACACGGCTCCCGTTACGTATGAACCCTCTCTAGAGGGAACAATACCCCCTATTACGCTTTTAGATATGCCTGAGCGTGGCACGGCAAAAGGGTATACCAACCAACAACTAGAGAATATGTCACGTGAAGTGGAGCTCCGGTTACTCGATTTCGGGATTGAAGTTAAAGTCGTGGCTGTTCACCCTGGCCCCGTCGTTACTCGTTTCGAATTACAACTCTCAGCAGGCACCAAGGTGAGCAAGATCAGCACGTTGGCAAAAGATCTAGCGCGCTCATTGTCCGTGCTTAGCGTGCGTATAGTCGAAATTATTCCTGGCAAGCCCGTCATCGGATTAGAATTACCCAATCAACACCGAGAAGTCGTCAGGCTCCGAGAAGTACTCGCTTCTCAACAGTATGAAAATGCCCATTCCCCCCTCGCTTTAGCGTTAGGCAAAGATATCGCAGGTCATCCCGTTATTGTAGATTTGGCAAAGATGCCTCATTTATTAGTTGCGGGAACGACAGGGTCTGGTAAATCAGTGGGTCTCAATGCAATGTTATTAAGTTTGCTTTTTAAAGCAACGCCTCAAGAATTGCGTCTCATTATGATTGATCCAAAAATGTTAGAGCTCTCTATTTATGAAGGAATACCTCACCTACTTACTCCTGTGGTAACAGATATGAAAGAGGCTGCCAGTGCACTTCGATGGTGTGTGGCTGAAATGGAAAGGCGTTATCGATTAATGGCTTCCTTAGGGGTGCGCAACATTGCGGGTTACAACCTAAAAGTCAAAGAAGCAAAGAAAAAAGGGGCGCCCCTCCTAGATCCGCTTTGGCAAGAAGGCATGGGGGCTGAAGCACCTCACTTACAAGAACTGCCTTATATTGTAGTGCTCGCCGATGAATTTGCAGACATGATGATGGTGGTCGGGAAAAAAGTGGAGGAATTGATTGCAAGAATTGCACAAAAGGCGAGGGCTGCAGGTATTCATTTAATTCTAGCTACACAACGTCCTTCAGTAGATGTTATCACTGGTTTGATCAAGGCAAATATTCCTACTCGAATTGCGTTTCAGGTTTCGTCGCGTATCGATTCACGGACCATTCTAGATCAACAAGGCGCTGAACAACTTTTAGGGCATGGTGACATGCTTTATCTACCGCCGGGAACAGGCGTGCCCGTTCGAATCCATGGTGCCTTCGTGGCGGATGAAGAAGTCCATCGCGTAGTGTGTGATTGGAAAAGAAGAGGTAAGCCGGATTATATGGATGAGGTCCTCAGTATTCCTGCGAGTGAGTCTGGCGGATTTGGCGATTTTGGTAGTGAAGAAGGCGATAGCGAACAAGATTCACTTTACGATCAAGCGGTCCAAATTGTACTTGAAACAAGGCGCGCCTCTGTCTCTAACATTCAAAGAAGACTCAAGATTGGGTATAATCGTGCAGCTCGAATAGTAGAAGCTATGGAAAACGCTGGATTAGTGAGTGCAATGGAAACGAATGGCACTCGAGAAATTCTAGTTCCAAATGACAAAGAGTAAGATTTTAAACGTAGTAGAGGATCTATATGCAAAAAATTAAAGGCTTTTTATTAGGGGTAATATTATTTTCTTCGTCCGCGATGGCCGATACAGCGTCACAACAACTCGATAAATTTCTATCTAACTTCCATTCGATGAGTGCTAATTTTCAACAAACCTCCATTATTAAAAAAAGCACTGCAAAAAAATCGATTGGCACCATGGCGTTAGAGCGTCCAGGTAAATTTCGTTGGGAAATCACTTCGCCCAATCGCCAGGTCATTATTGCTGATGGCAAATATTTGTGGATTTATGATGTTGATCTTGAGCAGGCAACAAAACAAAGCTTAGGGAAAGACGCCCATAGTCCAGCCATCTTATTAAGTGGTTCAACTGCTGCTTTAGAAGAACGGTTTAATATCATCGATTCCAAACAAGAGGGCAGTAAAGTCATTTTTAATCTCAAGCCAAAACGCAGTCAAGATATGGTGCAACGTGTCGAGTTAGTGTTTGAAAATGATAAATTACATCAAATGTCAGTGATCGACAATTTAGGTCAAAAAAATATTTTCACCTTCTCTAATGTAAAGATTAACCCTAGCTTGGCAACTTCCTTATTTCAATTTCATGCTCCTAAGGGGGTAGATATTATTTCTAATTAAGGATCGGAATGACACCTTCTTTTGAGCCGCTCGCTGCCAGAATGCGACCTGACAATATTGATGATTTCATAGGTCAAGCTCATTTAACCGGTAAAGATAAGCCTCTCAGACAAGCTATAGAGCGCAAAATTATGCATTCTATGATTCTGTGGGGCCCGCCTGGAACGGGTAAAACAACTTTAGCAAGATTGCTGGCAAAAAATGCAAATGCGCATGTGGAAGCGCTTTCAGCAGTGACGTCGGGCATAAAAGATATTCGAGAAGTAATTCAAAAAGCTAACGAACTACGCTCTCATGATCAGCTAACGGTATTATTTGTTGATGAAGTGCATCGATTTAATAAAGTTCAGCAAGATGCATTCCTTCCCTATATTGAAAATGGCACTATTATTTTAGTGGGCGCAACGACCGAAAATCCCTCTTTTGAACTCAACAATGCGTTATTGTCTCGGACGCGTGTGTATGTTTTGAAACGATTAACCGAAGACGATATCTTGCAGATTATTAATCAAGCCTTGCGGGATGAAAAAGGGTTAGGCGATCGTACTCTAAAAATTTCAGAGGAGGCGAAGCTACGTTTGGTGATGGCTGCAGATGGAGATGCAAGACAAGCGTTAACCATGCTCGAAATCGCAAGTGATTTTGCAGTTGATCGTGGACAAGAAGAAGTTATCAGTGATGAGGTGGTAACGGATGTTTTATCCGGTAAAGTCCGCCGTTATGATAAAGGCGGAGATTTATTTTATGAGCAAATTTCAGCACTACATAAATCTGTGCGCGGCTCTTCTCCTGATGGATCACTCTATTGGTTCTCTCGAATGATAGATGGTGGTTGTGACCCGGAGTACATTGCCAGGCGCTTGGTGAGAATGGCGAGTGAAGATATCGGGAATGCTGATCCTCGTGCTCTAGAAATAGCCCTTAATGCATGGGTTGTCTATCAACGTCTGGGTAGCCCTGAAGGTGAATTAACTTTAGCACAAGCGGTTATTTATTTGGCTTGCGCACCTAAAAGTAATGCGGTTTATAAAGCCTATAAAGAAGCACTGCAAGATGCAAAGGAATATGGCTCTTTAGATGTGCCCTTACATCTTCGTAATGCACCCACCCGGTTACTCAAAAAAATAGGTTATGGGAAGGAATATCGTTATGCACACAATGAACCGGAGGCGTATGCGGCCGGAGAAAATTATTTTCCAGAAGACATGCCAACTAAACAGTATTATCGTCCCGTGGAAAGAGGGCTGGAAATCCAAATTAAGGAAAAATTATCTAGGTTGCGAGAGTTAGATAAAAATGTTAAAAAAACATCAAGTAAAACTAAATTGAAGGGTGATGAGTGATGATAGATTCTAAATTGCTACGACATGACATCGAACGCGTTGCAATTGATTTATCAAAACGTGGTTTTATCTTGAGTGTTGATAAAATCAATGAGCTTGAAGAGCAGCGTAAAGCATTACAAATTAAAACTCAGCAATTACAGAATGATCGTAATACAAAATCTAAGCTTATCGGCCAAGCTAAAGCCAAGGGCGAAGACACTTCCCCTCTTCTGGCCGAAGTGGGGCAATTTGGATCTCAATTAAAAGAAATTGAAACGAAACTTGAGCTAATACAGCAACAGCTTCAAGACATTTATTTAATGATTCCGAACATTCCTAACGAAAGTGTTCCGGTGGGTAAGGATGAGTCCGATAATGTGGAAATACGCAAATGGGGAGTCCCTAGGCAATTTGAATTTTCGCCTAAAGATCATGTTGAATTAGGTGAAAATTTAAAGTTGCTTGATTTTGATGCGGCGTCCAAATTATCAGGTGCTCGTTTTATTGTCATGCATGATGGTTTAGCCCGATTGCATCGTGCACTTATTCAATTTATGTTGGATGTCCATACAAATCAGCATGGTTATAAAGAGATTTATGTCCCTTATTTAGTCAAAGAAGAAGCTTTTTACGGAACAGGACAATTGCCAAAACATCGTGAAGACATGTTTTGGATAGCGGGAGACTCCAACTTGAGTTTAATTTCTACCGCTGAGGTGCCCCTTACTAATTTGGTGCGTGATAGTATATTGGAAGGTGAATCTTTACCTATCAAATGGGTGGCGCATACGCCCTGTTTTAGAAGTGAGGCAGGATCTTATGGTAAAGATACACGGGGAATGATTCGCCAACATCAATTCGAAAAAATTGAATTAGTCCAAGTGGTAAAGCCAGAGAACTCTTATCAGACGCTTGATGAGTTAACCTCACATGCTGAAAAAATTCTTCAAAAGTTGGAATTACCTTATCGAGTAATGACGTTATGTACCGGCGATATAGGATTCGCCGCTGCTAAAACTTACGATTTAGAAGTTTGGCTGCCCGGGCAAAATACCTATCGTGAAATTTCCTCTTGCAGTAATTTCGAAGATTTCCAGGCCCGCCGTTTACAGGCGCGTTGGAGAAATAAACCAGATGAAAAACCTATGCTCGTTAACACATTGAATGGATCTGCATTGGCGGTAGGGCGCACCTTAGTGGCTATCATGGAAAATTATCAAGACGCACAAGGGAATATTCATGTTCCAGAAGCGCTTTGGACTTTCATGGATGGGAAAAAAATCATAGAGCGTTGCTGTTAAATTCTTTCTTCACCTTGAATTGCTAAGAACCTTGATTACGCTTCGCTGCATCAAGGCTACTCACTGCAACACCCTCAAAGTAGCCTGGATGTAGCGTAGCGAAATCCAGGGAAAATCAAGCCTCAAATATTTGTCAAGAGGGTTTTTGATGCGGTTGCCATGTTCGTTCACCGGCACCCCGACCATTTAAGATTATGCTAATGTTTGTGTACTACAGTAGACAAATTAGCTAATGCCCCCTATTCGTTTAATTATCCTTTTGAGGTATTGTCGTGCAACACCCTTTTGAAATACGCTTCAACAACAACAACAACAACAACAACAACAACAACAACAACAAATTAATTGCTAATGGCTTTATGGAAATATTCGGTCAGTTCACGCTTGATGACGCGAATAATTATAATTACGTCGTCAAAAACAAGCGGGATTTAGAATTACCCTCAAAAAAAATTCGCCACCTCCTACTTGAACTCATTTCGGATGAGGATAAGAGCCAACTATTTAAAAATTATACAGAATTACTATCTAAAAAAAATACGCAATTAACACTCACAATAAAGTCTGAAGTATTTAATCTTTTATGTGATGAAATGGCCGCCGCTCCAATACGCACTCGTTCTAAACGGCCACATCATGAACGAATTTTTTTTCAACTTCCTGGAGGTGATGACTGTTATCATATTACTGAGTTTGGAGGCAATCCCTCGAATTTACTTGGTACAATTCGTGATCCAAAGAAGGAAAATTTCCCCTTTACCGCCATATCATTGCAAGCCACAAAATTATTACCGGATAGCACAACAAAGCACTATAGTTGCATTAACGCTTTGAAAATTTCCCTCCAGGGTTTTCGTGAATGGTGCAAGGCCCATGCATTGAACGAAAAATTATCATTGCAGGTTCTCACAGACGATTCTCTTAAGAAGGAGTATGGCTACAGCACCCTTGCATTGTCTCCGGTAACTGAAATCACTAAAAAACGATCTAATCAGAGTCGTATTGCCACAAATGACTCAACTAATGAAACCATAATATGGTGGACCAACAAGATTTTAAGAAAAGGGCCATCTAATGAAGGAGAGATTCCAGGGTTCAATAATATAACCAATATCTTAAGTGTTGGATCGAACGGTGATTTTGAGTATGATCCGGCATTAGTAGGTATAACTCCTGGGACCAAAGATCAAAATTTGTCTGAAACTGCCTCTTCTATTACTGCTAGCTTGCCGCGAGTTGTTGATAATCGTAATAATAATCAACGTTTTTTTTCATCAAGTTCGAGTAACTTTCACCACCCAAGCAACAATTATAACCATAGTCCGATTAGTTCCCCACTTTTAATTCCTCAATCATCAAATCGAAGAGAAATTTCAGAGGTTAATAATAATGTAACCCGCTCCCCAAGCTTTGAGTCGTATGGTGATTTTGAGTATGATGCTGCCGTAGAGACCACAGATCAAAATGTGGTGGCGATTGCCTCATCCATTTCCACTACCGCGCCCCATAATGTGAATAACTGCAATAATAATTCAAGCTTTTCTCTCTCAAGTTCTACTAATGCTAGCAACAACAATAATAGTGATATTTCCATTAATTCCGGGGTTTCCCCATTTACTCCTCAATCATCAAACTGGAATTATCCTCCATACTCTACTCCATCAATAAACACTCAGCAGTTAAGGCCGTTAGATCCGGTCCAAGATTCGGCTCAACCTCAAACTCAAACTAAAGTGCTCCTTGACGACGTAGTAGCACCTCAAATCGAGAGACCGATGCAGGAATTAGTGAATCTTCTCATGGGACAATCTATACAAAAAGTTAGTGATGAAGTTTTTCAAATTGTAATAAAACAATCTTCAAACGCAACGACTCAGGAATATTTGCAATATATAACACAACAATTCGTTCAAACTTTTATGCAACACCCTCTTCAGCAGTCACAGCAACAATTGATACTTCAACAAATTCAAAAATTTATGCAAGAGAGTATTGGTGAATCACTCGGTGAAAAGCTGCGACAATATTTAGAACAACAATTTTCAATGCCATTTACCTCTCTCACTTCCAATCGGTTTTCACCACCTCCTGGTAGGGATGAACCCTTTGAGCAAACGCCAATATTCGAACCTTCGTCAAACACAACGGAGGAGTCTTATGTTAATTTGGAAAACAACCCCCCCGATACTGCTGCAACGGAAAACTTAAGTTCTAATGATAACAATGCCTTAGTTCTGGATTTGGGGTTTGCCGGAGTGTTCCATTACGATGCAGAAACTGGCTGTTATATGCGTAAAGGAGAAATTTCGAAAAATTTAAAGACATTAGCTGCAGATTTATGGGGTGGATCTAAAGAATACCTGCCTATTGGCGATGTACATAACTGTTTCAAAGTAGAGGCCGATGCACAAACCCTGTCTCTGTCACCTTTAATGGCAAAAAGGCTAAACACCGAGCTATTTCTTAAAAAAGAAAAACATATAAAACCTAAGGATTGGGTTTTTAGCAAGGTAGTGTGTACTGAAAAGAAGGAAAAGGAGGATGTGCAGCTAATTAAATATCTCCATTTTACTTCTTGGGGTGAATGTTCTCGAACGGCAATCAAAAATGCGCGTCGGGGAGCTTTTAAATCACGCAAGACAGCTTCATCTATTCCGGCAATTTGTATAATTAAGGATGGTGAGAGATATAATAAATTGGCTGCTCATTTCTCCGAGGAAGAGTTCCTACGGTGGAATCAACATTACAAAATCAGTGAACCGAAATTGATTTTATTGGAGGATCAAGCAGCACAACGGGGTTACAGATTGGCCGAAATTTCCCCTAATGAGCTAGATGACGTCTCATCGCCTTCCTCAACTAACATTGCTGATAACTGCAATAACAATAATCAGGTAGCAACCCCGACCAGTGCTGGTAACTCTCAGGCCTCTAATATAAATAGCCCTAATACAAATTCTGCGAAGCAATCAACTCCTATTTTTTTACCATCAGAGTTGGGTCAACCTTCTTACTCCCCCCAACCTGCAAATATGAGTCCCTCAATATCGTTAGATTCAACACAGCAATTACTGTCGACACCCATTGAACCGTCCCTGAAAGAATTAGTGCAACTAGTAATGGGCGAGCCTATGCAACAGATAGGTGAGGCAGCCTACCAAAAACTATTCGATGCTCCTTTGTCTCAATTAGGGTTGGAGGGTATTAAAAGCCTCGCGCAACAATTTGTTGATATTTTTATGGAATATTATGGTCGGACCAGAGTACAAGAGCTGATATTTATACCCATGACTAATTTATTAGAAAGGCTTGTACTCGAAACTGTAAAAGAAAAGCTGAATAACCATCTTCAAGGTATAAGGTCCTCAATCCAAGAACTTTTGCCGCTTTCTAATAATGCATCCCTAGTACAAAATTCTGGGGCTCAATCTTTTCAGCAATTTCCCAGGGTTGACTCTATACCTCCTCCTATAGCAAGCCAATATACCCGAAGAGATGAACAGTTTACGCCTCAAAGAAGTTTTCTATATGCAGAGCCCTCACCTCTGCAAACGCCTTTATCATACTCATATGATCCTGAGAATCCAAAGGATCCTTGGACTCCCTCTTTCATGCTGCCGCCAACCGGAGACTTGGCATTCCATCGAATAGCGCGTCAGAATAGTCAATTAGGGAACCAATACCCCCCTCAAATATATAATCAAAATGAAAATCTGTCGAATCGACGGCCCTTACAAATTCCATCCCAACCTTTAAATTCAGCGCTCCCTTTACAGCAGAGACAGAATTTATGGAATAGTACTCAAAACTTCTTTGGCTCTAATTTGCCGAGTGAGGAAAGCTTTCAATCTCAGACCTCTGCGCAGCAAGGAGGCATAGATTCTTATGGCAATGTTAGGCGTCCCCAATAAATAAGGTTTGAATTTGCCCTGGCAAATGTTGTACCGCGACGACGTTGAGTAAACCAAATTTTTCTTTAGTACAAAGGTGATTGGATTCAATCAGTGAATTTACTAATTCTAGAACCGATTACAGAATTGCATAGGGCGCTTAAAAGGCACTATCTTTTTCCCTTATCATGTAGCCTGGATGTAGCGAAGCGGAATCCGGGTTTTTTAAGACTATCGACAGACCACTCGCTTTGAGTTAACCCATACTATTAGCGGCTAAAAACCGAGAGTGCTCTAGCCACTGCGTGTCAGGATAGTAGGCAAACACGAGGGTGCCATTCTTGATATGGTTGATAATAGGTTTAGCTAATAAAGGGCTAACGGCTGGGCAACCCCAGCTGAGGCCTAATCTACCATGGTGGCTGGCAAAATTCTGAGTGGCATACCAAGCGCCGTGGACCACAATAGCTCTAGACTCTGCTCTTTCGTTGAATCCTGGTTCTAACCCTCGCAAACGCAAAGAATATCCATTTGAACCCATATAAGTGTTTTCGGTAATAAAAGTTCCGATACTGGATGCGCGACTACCCGGTTTATTAGAAAAATGTTTTGCGAAAAGTCCGCCGGTAAATTTTCCGTGCGCTACTAAAGTGTGGTAGAGGACTTTCTTATTACCCACATCAACTACCCACATGCGCTTGACCGAGGAGGGAAGTGAATAATCAATAATTGTCACAACCTTTTGTTTTATATAACCTTTTTGCATAGCATTATTGTATGCTTTTAATGCAAGATTCCAAACTCTGGGGTTAACATCCCACTTATTGTCACTTTCACTTTGGGTGATGACGGGAAGGCGAATGTGAGTTGGGATTCGAAGGTGACGTTTGTGGTGGGAGCAGGAAGCGGAACTTGCGTAAAATAATGTAGTACTCATAAGCATAAATGAAATTATGAGGGTTGTTATTATAGTTGCTTTATTTTGCATGTTTTTGAACCTCTAAAAATCGGTAAACAATAAAGGCCCTCAGATTTTTCTGATAACCTTTCAATAATCAAATTGAATAAATGCCTTTTAAGTAGGTCGGGGATTATACCAAAAATGAGGCAAATTTGCCATATTGTAGAATTGGGCCTTAAATAAGGCCCAGAGGATTAGTCATTAGCTCTAAACTGATAGCTACTAACAGGTTCGGGCATGCCATTTTGTTGCTCCACGATCTGTCGTACACATGCCCAATCTATATCGCCAGTTCGTTTATGCGCTGCCGACAATAAGGAGCGCTCTGCTGAAATCATATTTAAATCGCTGGGGGGCTCTCCGATATTAACGGGGATATGCGCCTCTAAATAGAGCCGACCATATTGCCAGCCCGCTTTATAAGGTTGATGAATAATCCTGACGGGGGTGCCATTAGTGACATGTTGATATAATTCCCCCACATCTGAATTATATAATCGAATACACCCGGCGCTGATAAGCTTACCGATTGACCAGGGTTGATTAGTGCCATGAATTAAATAACCATGCGTTCCTAAATACATGGCATAGGGTCCTAAGGGATTTTCAGGACCAGGGGGAACAACTTTGGGTAACCAATTCCCCGTTTGTTCATAGACGTAACTGTGGATACTTGCAGGAACTGTCCAGACAGGATTGGCACATTTTCGGATGACTGTCGTCGAAGTGGTCGGTGTTCTCCATCCTTTACGGCCTAACCCCACCGGATAAGTTAACACCGCTCTTCCATCAGCAGTGAAATAATACAGTCGGCACTCTGCAAGATTAATCACAATGCCTTTACGATATTTAGGCAGCACGAATTGGGTGGGAACAATAATCTCTTCACCGCCATAAAGTTCGTTTTGACTTACAGTAGGATTTGCTTCCAGCATCTCATGTAAACCAATGCCATATTTATCACCGATGTCATTAATAGTTTCCCCTGACTGGGCTTGAACAGTAATTAATTGTCCAATGAGATCATTACCAGGAGCGGGCATAGGATAGGTGGCACCATACAGTGCAGGGGCAAGAAACAATAATAAAACGGGTATCTTTTTAAACATAGTTAACTCCATTTAACATGTTTTAAAAAATCCTAAAATAAAAAGCTCAGTTAACTGAGCTTTTTATGACTGTTTTAAAATTGTAGAAGACTTAGTCGCGATTGCCAGCAAACGCACTTAAAATTTGTATGAGACTTACAAACAAATTGAAGATCGAGACATAGAGTGACGCTGTGGCCATAATGTAACTATCTTCCCCACCGTGAATAATGGCACTGGTGGTATACAAAATATATGCAGAAGAGATTAAAGCAAAGGCGCCGGAGATAATGATATTAAATACAGGCATCTGTAAAAAAATGCCGGCTATGGCACCTAAAAAAACGACCATCATGGCAATAAATAAGAATCCACCCAGGTAGCTAAAATTTTTGCGAGTCGTTAATACGTAAGCCGATAATGCCAAAAAGATCAGGCCTGTTGTGCCTAATGACGTCATAATGATTTGACCTCCATTGGCATAGGTTCTCATCACCATGTCAAGGATAGGCCCCAATGTGAAACCCATAAAACCCGTAAAGGCAAAAATTGCTACGAGTCCCCAAGGGCTATAACGCAGTTTTTGAGTAAGATAAGACAAGCCAAACATTCCGACGATCGTTAACAAGAAACCAGGGCGAGCATGAACAGAAACAGAGAGAGCCGCGGTGACCGCACTAAAGAGTAATGTCAGGCTAAGTAAGAAATAAGTACTCCGAAGTACTGAGTGAGAACCTAATATAGATTCTTTTGATTTAACTATAGAATAATTTTGAAATGGCATATAAACTCCTTCGCTTAGTCTTGGTGATCCGAGGATTATCCTAGCTATGGTATCAAATAGAGATAAACCTTTCTAATATTTGATCATTTTAGATATACTATTGCAATACGACTGGAGAGGTGGCTGAGCGGTCGAAAGCGGCGGTCTTGAAAACCGTTGAGGGGAAACCCTCCCAGGGTTCGAATCCCTGCCTCTCCGCCAAACGTATATTTAAATCCAGATATACTATTAGTTGTATTTCGGAGAATGCATTGATAAAAGTATTAGTAGTTGACGATCATGACTTAGTACGTACTGGCATCAAAAGAATGCTTGATGATATTCAAGGGATAAAGGTAATAGGCGACGCGAGAAGTGGTGAAGACGCAGTTAAGATAGCAAGAAATATAAGACCCGATGTCGTATTAATGGACGTCCGCATGCCTGGCATAGGCGGGCTAGAGGCAACACGTAAATTACTCCACATAGATCCTGATATTAAAGTTTTAGTTGTCACCGTTTGTGACGATGATTTGTTCCCCGCTAAATTATTACAAGCTGGAGCGGCGGGATACTTAACAAAAGATGCTAGTATGGATGAAATGGTGCAAGCCATTCGCGCGGTTCATTCTGGCCAACGATATATTAGTCCTGCTGTGGCACAACAGCTCGCATTCAAACACATCACCGATAAAGAAGAATCTCCTTTTAGCTCACTATCAGAACGAGAGCTGCAGGTAATGATTATGATTACCCATGGTTGCAAACCTCAAGAAATATCAGAAAAATTAAACTTAAGTCCTAAAACGGTTAACAGTTACCGCTATCGTATATTTGAAAAGCTAGATGTAAAAAATGATGTGGAATTGACTCTATTAGCCATACGTCATGGCTTAGTCGACTCTTCAAGCATTGGCACTCAAAAATAACTAGCTAATTAGCCTATAGAGGCGAACGTCCATATTTGGCCGAATTTCAATCAAAAATTAAAAGAAAACTGCTCACATACTTGAGTATGCTGCGCTTTTTCTTTTAATTTTTGATTGAAATTCCGCGCAAATCTGAACGTTCCAGTTAGTCTGACAAAATAACACTTTTTATATTAGCCTCTTTATGCTTTATTTATATGAATGACATTAGCTTCGATCTTAAATCTTTTTTGCAAAATGCTCCGAATTTGCCGGGTGTTTATCAAATGTTTGATAAGAATGCTAATGTGCTTTATGTCGGGAAAGCACGCAATTTAAAAAAGCGATTAGCTAGTTATTTTACGCGAACAATTAACGATACCAAAACGCAAACACTGCTTGAGCATGTTAAAAACATTAGCATCACGCTTACCAAAAGTGATAATGAGGCATTGCTACTTGAAAGTAATCTTATTAAGCAATTCAAACCCCGCTATAATATTTTGCTCAGAGATGATAAATCCTACCCTTTTCTATACCTAACAGCGCACCAAGATTTCCCGCGTCTGGATTTTCATCGAGGTTCCAAGCAAGCGACCGGCCTCTATTTTGGTCCTTATCCTAGTGCTGGCGCTGTGCGTGAAACGCTGACCTTATTACAAAAGCTGTTTAAGCTTCGGCAATGTTCCGATAGTTTTTTTGCCAACCGTAGTCGTCCTTGTTTGCAATACCACATCAAGCGATGTACAGCCCCGTGTGTTGGCTATATTGATGCCCCCACTTATCAAGAAAATGTTAAATATGCTGTGTTATTTCTAGAAGGAAAAAACAATCAAGTCATTGATGAATTGGCCTCCAAAATGGATAAAGCAGCGCTAGCGTTAGAATATGAAATGGCAGCAAGAGTGCGAGATCAGATTGTTAGTTTGAGACGCATTCAAGAGAAACAATACATCACCAGTTATCGTGGTGATACCGATGTAGTGGCACTTGCAAGTCGTATGAGTGAGGCGTGTATTCATGTCTTAACGATTCGAGGAGGTCAATTAATTGGCACAAAGTCTTACTTCCCTAATATGCCTAAAAACACCACTGATGGAGAAATCTTAAGCGCTTTCTTGCCACAGTATTATCTTAATCCTATTCGGAGTCAGGCTCTTCCTTCGCGTGTGTTACTCAATATTGAATTGAATGAACGAGAATGGATTCAAGATGCGCTCTCTGAAAAACTGGGTAAAAGAATGATCTTTTCCGATCAATGTCGAGGTAAAAACTTGCAATGGTTAAAGATGGCACGAGCTAATGCAGAGCATACACTTGAAAGCCATTTAGCGGGGAAGGCAAGTGTGTTCCGGCGCATGGAAGCATTACAACAAGCCCTCAATTTAACGAATATCCCCCAAAGGATGGAATGTTTTGATGTGAGTCATACTTCCGGAGAAGCCACCGTAGCCTCTTGCGTAGTATTTAATAGTGAAGGGCCTCTCAAAAAAGATTATCGACGCTTTAATATTGAGGGGGTGGTGCACGGAGACGATTACGCCGCGCTGCGCCAAGCGTTGACCAGGAGATATACTCGCATCAAGACAGGGGAGGGTGAACTCCCCGATGTTCTATTTATCGATGGAGGTAAGGGTCAATTACGCCAAGGCGAAATTGTTTTGGAAGAGCTGCAAATTAGTGGCGTTATGTTGGTTTCTATTGCAAAAGGAGAGGGAAGAAAGCCTGGCCTGGAGACATTATTTATTTCAGGTAGAGAGCAGCCCTTAAAGTTAAGTCATGACTCATTGGCATTGCATCTAATTCAACAGATTCGTGACGAAGCGCACCGATTTGCTATTACAGCCCACAGGAAAAAAAGAGCGAAAGTTAGATCGACGTCAGTTTTAGAAGAGATCGAAGGTATTGGGGCAAAACGAAGAAAAGAGTTGCTTAGTCAGTTTGGTGGTATCCAAGAGCTCAAACGTGCCAGTGTTGAAGATATTGCAAAAGTTCAAGGCATTAGTCTAAGCCTTGCCCAAAAAATCTTTGATGCATTGCACCGTTAGGCACTCATTTTTTTTAAAGATGTTATCATGACCTTAAAGAAGTATTACGTTATAATCGTTTAAAAATCACGAGCATTATTATGAACCTCCCTAATTTACTCACATTATTACGCCTGCTTCTCGTTCCCATTGTGGTTGTTCTTTATTATTTACCTGTCTCCTGGGCGCATTTAAGCGCCGCTGCGCTCTTTACATTAGCCGCCTTCACGGATTGGTTGGATGGGTATTTAGCGCGTAATCTAAAACAAACCACGAAGTTTGGTGCCTTCCTTGATCCTGTTGCAGATAAATTAATGGTGGCGGTTGCCTTAGTTTTAGTGGTGGGTGAATCGAGTCTGCCTTACTTGTCCATCCCAGCGGCAATTATCGTAGGTCGCGAAATTGTTGTTTCTGCCTTGCGTGAATGGATGGCAGAATTAGGCAAACGCACCAGTATGGCAGTCTCAATGGTCGCTAAAATTAAAACTGTCTTGCAAATGCTTGCACTCATTTTACTGATGCTTTATCGCCCAGGTAGCAATATTCTATTACAGGTGATCGGTAGTTTTTTATTGTATGTTGCGGCAGCGCTTACTATTTGGTCAATGGCGATGTACCTAAAAATAGCATGGCCAGACTTGACTTTATCAACTGAAAAGGAATAATACACCATCGATGCGGGAATAGCTCAGTTGGTAGAGCACAACCTTGCCAAGGTTGGGGTCGCGAGTTCGAGTCTCGTTTCCCGCTCCAAGTTAATCTCTCTATAGCCAAAATTCGGTAGGGAAATATTTTCTTTCCCTACCGAATTTTGTTTATGGCTGGGTGGCAGAGTGGTTATGCAGCGGCCTGCAAAGCCGTGGACGCCGGTTCGATTCCGACCCCAGCCTCCATTGAATACACAGTGAATCAGCGAATTTAGAAAGCGATAGACGTTTATAATTGGATTACCACCAAGATAAACTGAAACGGAAGTGGTAGAACGATTTATGGGTGGTGAATTAAGTTAATTCAGCCAAAGATGAACGCTCTTCTTTACCGGCACTTAAGTAAAAAGCCCGGGTGGCGAAATAGGTAGACGCAAGGGACTTAAAATCCCTCGGGGGGAGACTCCCGTGCCGGTTCGAGTCCGGCCCCGGGCACCAACATTAAAGAATATTGATGTATAAATACCTTCCTTTTTATATCGGCCTTCGTTATATCCGCGCTAAAAGACGCAATCAATTCATCTCTTTCATCTCATTAGTTTCGATGTTAGGCATTGCCTTGGGAGTCATGGTACTCATCACCGTCCTTTCGGTAATGAACGGTTTTAACTATGAAATTAGCGGTCGTGTGTTCAACATGGCACAACAAGTCACCGTAACAAACATGATGCAACAAATCCCAGATTGGCAAGGCGTAAAAAATAAAGTTCAGAAAGAGCCTCAAGTCTCGGGGGTGGCACCGTTTGTTTCCGGCCAAGCATTGTTGGCGAATTCGGGTACTGCAAAACCTGTCATCTTAACGGGTATTTTGCCCAATGAAGAAAAAAACGTATCCAAAATGTTTGAGGCAATGACCAAGGGTAGTTTTAATGATCTAAAACCAGGCCAATTTGGAATAATTCTGGGTGAAAGCATGGCTGAGGGTTTAGGTTTACAAATAGGTGACAAAGTCACTGTATTAACGACCGATGTAAATGTTTCGCCTATTGGCGTCATGCCACAATATAAACGATTCACTGTGACCGGATTATTCCATGCTGAAGGTGGGTTTAATATTGATGACAGCATCGGATTTATAGAAATGCACGATGCGCAAAAACTGTTTAAGCTGCAAAATAATGTTTCGGGATTACGATTGAAACTAACAGATGTATACAGTGCCCCTATGATCAGTGAACGACTGCAATCCCAAATGCCTGAATTTTCGATAGGTAATTGGACTCAAGGAATGTTAGGAAGTTATTTCAAAGCGATTCAAATGGAAAAATCAATGATGTTTATTATTTTAACATTGATTATTGGTATCGCCGCATTCAATTTAGTCTCCACTTTAGTAATGGTGGTTACGGATAAACGTTCAGAGATTGCAATACTTCGTACTTTAGGCGCTAGTCCCGCCACTATTATGGCTATTTTTATGGTCCAAGGTGGAATTGTGGGCGTCATTGGTACTTTATTAGGCATTGGTAGTGGCATACTGTTGGCGCTAAATGCGCCCGCTATGGTTCAAGGCCTTCAAAGTCTTCTTCATACTCATTTTATATCATCCTCTGTCTATTTTATTGATTATTTGCCTTCTCGTTTAGAGTGGCGCGATGTTTTTCAAATATCAGGCATTGCATTATTTTTAAGTTTTATCGCCACAATTTATCCTGCGTGGCAGGCTTCAAGAACTGAACCTGTAGAAGCATTACGCTATGAATAACGTCTCGCCGATTAACTCTCCCGATCAAACCGTCTTAGAGTGCAAGGCTGTAACGAAGATTTTTTCCGATGGAAAAACTGAGATCAGTGTTTTAAAGGCAACTGATTTTCGTGTGCAATCAAGTGAAATGCTGGCAATTTTAGGAGTATCAGGCGCAGGCAAGAGTACCTTTCTCCAAATATTAGGCGGTCTTGATGAACCGACTAGCGGCGAAGTATTGGTGGCAGGGATTAATATTCATACTCTCTCGACTGCGAAAAAAGGACTGCTTAGGAATCGATATTTAGGTTTTATTTATCAATTCCACCACTTATTAGCTGAATTTAATGCGCTAGAAAATGTGGCTATGCCTTTATTAATCCGAGGAGATTCTCTAAAGGATGCTCGAGAAAAGGCGGCAATTATTTTGAATAAGGTAGGTCTAGATAAACGCCATAAACATCGTCTAGGAGAATTATCCGGAGGCGAGAGACAACGCGTCGCGATCGGTCGGGCCTTAGTTACAGAACCCGTTTGTGTGCTTGCAGATGAACCTACTGGAAATCTTGATAAACAGACGGCAATGCAAGTTTTTGAATTAATGTTAGAGCTCAATCAAGACCTCAAGACGAGCTTTATTATTGTTACCCATGATTTATCTTTTGCTGATCGTATGGGTCGAACCCTCACACTAGAAAACGGCAGCTTAACATAACTCCGAAAAAAACCCTGTGTTGTTTTATTGCTTCACAGTTGGCTTAATAGGTTTTATTAGTAGTTGTTAATCTATCAAAGCAAAAGTTATGCCAGCCTTTGTCCTATTCTTTTTAATCGGTGTTTTAACCTCTTTTTTATTTAAACAAATCCCCTGTGTTGCCGTAATTTTTTTTATTTTCCTTGGTGGCATTGTCTGCGTAATTAACAGAAATAAATTATACCCTTTGGGCATGGTATGTTTGGGGAGCGCATGGGCATTATTGTACGCCCATTTTATAACGAGTTGGTCGTTGCCTGCGACCCTGGAAAATCAGCGGGTAAGCGTACAAGGTTACATTGCATCTATACCGATTACTCAGTCTCAATTCACCACCTTCAATTTTAAAATGATGCAGGTAGAGGGTCACTCCGTCCATGTGCTAATAAAGTTGCACTGCCCACACTGTCTTTATAATTTTAAGGTAGGAGATAGCTGGCGGTTAGTGACCAAGTTAAGAAAACCTCATACCTTAATGAACCCAGGAAGTTTTGATTCAGAAAGGCAATATTTTCAACAGCATATACGCGCGCTCGGCACGGTGATTTGTAATAACAAGAACCAACTTCTCACCTCTAAATTGTCACATTATCCTATTCAAAGAGTGAGAGAGTATATTCTTATCAAGATTCATACCTTGCTGCGTAATAATCCTTTTTGTGGCATTGTGCTGGCACTGATCCTTGGGGTGACAGCCTATATTTCTTCTTCGCAGTGGCAGGTCTTTAGAATTACTGGAACAGGCCATCTAGTGGCCATCTCTGGCCTCCATATAGGATTGGTCGCAATGCTCTTTGCTAAAATTGCCGGAATGATTTGGAATCGATTGCCCAACGCTCCTTTATATATTCCTACTCTTCAAATACAAGCGAGTGCAGGTGTCGCGGCCGCAATTATTTATAGCATTCTAGCGGGTCTTTCACCCTCGACCCAGCGTGCTTTAATCATGATCATCTTTATGCTGGCCTCAATCATTTTTCAACGCCACCTTACTCCGTTTAGATCACTCCTATTTGCTTTAGGCGTAATCATTGTGATAGATCCTTTTGCAACACTTCTGTGCGGATTTTGGCTATCTTTTATCGCCGTTTTCTTGCTGTTATATGGGATGAGTGCAAGACTTTCGGCGCCTAAAGGGTGGTGGAAATTTGGCCGGGCGCAGGGGGTGATCACCATTGGAATGATGCCTACTGTCTTGTTTTTTTTTCAACAAACCTCGCCCCTCTCTATTCCAGCAAATCTCATCGCGATTCCATGGATTAGCTTTTTAGTCGTTCCCAGCTGTCTCATTGGTATGGTCTGCTTGATGATTTCTGCTAAATTAGGTACGCCTATTCTGAAATTTTCCCTTCTTTTACTACTGTGGATTTGGGGGTTGCTTGAGAAGCTGGCCCAGTTCACCGTCATCATATTCCATGCCTATTTGAATAACACAATTGCTATTTTAAGCCACATGGCATCCTATATATTTTTGTTACCCACAGGAATGATGCACCGGTGGATGGCTGCGTTATGGAGCCTGCCTCTCTTTGTTTTTGAGCCGGCGATTATACCAGCCAATTCGTTACAACTGACCGTGTTCGACGTTGGGCAAGGGTTAGCCACCATGATACGAACGCCCCATCACGTCTTAATTTTTGATACTGGCGCTAAACTCAGTGAAGATTTTGATATGGGGAAAAGGGTGATTTTGCCTTATCTTTCACGTTTAGGCCTTAAAAAAATTGATGTGTTAACCGTTAGTCACGGAGATAACGATCATCGTGGGGGGGCGCAATCGCTACTAAAATCCCTTCAGGTAGCCAGTATTATCACGAGTGTTCCCCAGCACTTCAAAGATCAACAGCCGCAGAATTGTTGGGAAAATATGACCTGGAAATGGGATGGTGTCACTTTTACCTTCCTTTCCCCTGTAAAAGATAGGAGCCTTAAAGGCAATAATGCTTCTTGCGTCCTTAAAATTACTCAGGGTAAACAGGGAATATTGTTAACTGGAGACATTGAAAAAGAAGCTGAGGACCTCTTGATTGAGCGGCATTTAAAGGAGCTGGCTGCGACTATTTTAGTGGTCCCCCACCATGGCAGCAATACATCATCCAGTGATAATTTTATCAAAGCGGTTTCTCCCTTATATGCCATATTTTCCTGTGGTTATTTAAACTCCTACCATCATCCACACCCAGACGTTCTTCATCGGTATAAGAGTCAGCGAGTGACGACTTTTAACACTGTTTTTAGTGGGGCAATCACCATGACTTTATTCCCTGATTCTGATATGGTGACCATTAAAGAATTTCGCCAAAAACAACGTAAAATTTGGCATCAATAACAACTTGGATAAACATGAAGATTGCTCAGATTTATAATAATGAGTCAGCCAATATCTATAAGCGTTTGCTCGCTTCCTTAAAACCCTATATTGGCATTTTCGCGTTAGGCATTGTCGCCACCATACTCGAATCTTTGGCGGGTGCGGGTTTTGTTGCCCTGATAAAACCTATAATCGATCGTGGCTTCATTGCCCATGATATGAAATTTATTCATTGGTTGCCCTTTATTGTAGTTGGAATCTTTTTTTTCAAGGGCATTTTGAGTTTCGCTTCAAACTACTATGTCAATAAAGTTGGACGTCGTGTTATTACTGACTTTCGTCAGCGTATCTTTAATCATTTATTAAAATTACCCGCAAGCTTTTACGATAAACAAACATCAGGGCAATTATTATCTTTAATGATTTATAATGTGGAACAAATTGCAGAGGCCACCACATTTGCGCTCTTAACAGTGTTCCAAGAAGGGTTTTTGGTCATTGGGTTCTTATGCGTAATGTTTATGAATAGTTGGCAGCTTAGTTCGCTTTTTTTAATCGCTACGCCGCTTATTGCGTGGATTATTCGTTACACTAGTAAAAGAATGCAATTGCTAAGTTCGAATGTGCAAAAAGCCATGGGACAAGTGACCCATGTCGCTGAAGAAGCTATCGAAGGTTATAAAGTAATCCGAACCTTTGGCGGCGAAGAATATGAAAAGAAAAAATTCTATGACACCACCGAATTAAATCAACATCGTGAGATGAAGATTATTGTGACCGACACCATTGGTTCCTCTACTGTACAACTGTTAGCAGCTATACCCATCTCTTGTATTTTATTTTTAGCAGCATTACCTTCCTTGAAAGTATCAGCAGGGAGTTTTGTGGCAATATTGGGTGCTATGGTGTCTTTGTTAACCCCTTTAAGACGCTTAAGCCGCGTGAATAGCACTATCCAAAAAGGAATTGCCGGAGCTAAAAGTATTTTTGAACTCTTAGATGTTGAGACCGAAAAAGATCGTGGTCAAATAAGTCTTACGAAGGCAAGGGGTGAAATTGAATTTCGCAACGTGTATTTTGGTTATGAAAATAATCAAAAAAATGTTTTAAATTCCATTAGCTTTCATATTAATCCGGGCGAAACCATTGCATTAGTGGGCAGATCAGGTAGCGGCAAAACCTCTCTGGTGAACTTATTACCTAGATTCTATGAGCATAATGCAGGACAAATTTGTATAGACGCTATCGACGTGCGTGAATACCGGTTGAATGATTTACGGAGACAATTCGCGTTCGTTTCCCAGCAAGTCAATCTGTTTAACGATACGATTGCCAATAATATTGCGTATGGAATATTTGAAAACGTCACGTTAGAGCGTATAAAAGAAGCGGCTGATGCGGCTTGTGCATTAGAATTTATCCAGAAATTACCGGATGGTTTTAACACATTTATTGGGGAAAATGGCGTGTTATTATCAGGCGGCCAAAGACAACGCATCGCGATTGCCCGTGCCCTTATTAAGGATGCTCCTATTCTCATCTTAGATGAGGCTACTTCAGCTCTCGATAACGAATCCGAGCGTTATATACAGATAGCACTTGAAAAATTAATGCAAAATCGAACGACTATTATTATTGCTCATAGATTATCTACCATTGAAAAAGCAGATCGAATCTTAGTCTTAGAAGAGGGTAAAATAGTGGAAACAGGTACGCATCAAGAATTATTAATTAGTAACGGCTACTATACAAAATTACAATCTATTCACTCAACCGAAGCCTCAAAAGAACAATACGAGTTAATATGAAATTAATTGTCAAATTTTGGTATTCCAAAAACCCATTTCTATTTTTATTGCTACCTTTTTCCTATTTTTATCAGTTTTGTTTTTGGGTGCATAAACTGAGTTATATCTTAGGTTTTAAAAAGAGATATTCTTCCCCGGTGCCATTAATTGTAGTCGGTAACCTTACGGTGGGTGGCACAGGTAAAACGCCATTTACCATAGCGCTAGCCAAGCTTTTATCAGAAAAAGGCTACACGCCGGGAGTGGTCAGCCGCGGGTATAAAGGTAAGATAAAAAAACATCCCCAGATAGTAACTGCTCAGAGTGATCCCGCGGTGGTTGGGGACGAAGCAGTTTTAATATTTAACAAAACAAATTATCCAGTAGTAGTGGCACCGCAACGAGCTGCTGCTATCAAACTATTATTAGCGAATTATAATTGCGACGTAATTATTTCAGATGATGGTTTGCAGCATCATGCTATAAATAAAGATATTGAAATAGTGATTGTGGATGGGGAGAGAAAATTTGGAAATGGTTGGTGTCTACCTGCCGGCCCACTTCGTGAACCGCTGCGCAAACTTTCCAAGGTGGATTTTATTGTCTATAACGACAATAGCAACGTCCACCGCTATTCTATGTCATTACTGCCACAAAAAGTTTATAACTTAGTAAATCCAACATTGCAAAAGTCCTTGTCCCAGCTACCGAAAACTCCATTTCATGTAGTTGCAGCCATTGGCCATCCGGAACGTTTTTTTAATACTTTTCGGAATTTAGGCTATAGCCCAACGCTACATTCTTTTGCCGACCATCATAAATTTATAGATAAAGATTTTGATTTTTGTGATGTGAGTGAAATGGTAATTATGACGGAAAAAGATGCGGTGAAATGTTCGTATTTAAAACGATCCAATTTTTGGGTGCTCCCTGTGGCTTCTGAAATTAGTGCCCATTTTTTGAAAGATTTTCTTATTAAATTACGAAGGTTAGACAGTCCCACCCTAAAAACTCTGGAAAAATAGGCCACGCAAATGTGCTATTATAAAAAATAGTATATTTACGAAGGGAAGAATTATATGCCTAAGATACCCGATTTTTCGAAATTCGATTTGCAAAGTATAGTTAATAGCGTGAAATCTATTATTACACCTGAATCTACTCCTAATGTGGCTGAGGGCGACGCTATCGGCGGCAAAATTGTTCAGATTAGTACATTATTGCAAAGTGCTGCAGATCACCAAGCAAAAGCAGCCAAAGAATTAACTCACATTAATAATTTATTGAACGAGCTTTATAAAGATTTAGAAGCCTTTCGAAAATTAGAAGCTGAGCTAAAACAACAGCAATCTTCAGTGCAAGCAGGTTCAACAACCACTTCTGGAAAGACAGAATCAACTGTTTCGCCTCATTCAGCGCATACAACCGGTGGCACAGGTACACAAAGTACCAGTCAACCCAAACCAAATATTCATACGAAACCTGCGAGTGATACGATTTCACCAACGGACACATCCGGGCACAAAGAAAGTGACACTACACTCCACCCCGGTGGCAAAACAAAGCCAACAGATAGCGAGTAATGTCAGGGCGCCATTCATTTATGGCGTCCAACTTGCGAAGCGAATGTCCTTATTTAGCCGATCGAAATTCATCGCAAATCTGAAAGTTATTGTCCGGCTTTAAAATGGGTGGTGACTCAATCACTTTCTAAAAAACCACACAATAACTGAAATAAGTATGCTAACGATAATGGACGTGATGATCGGGAAGTAAAAAGTAAAATGCTTTCTTTTTATCATGATGTCACCGGGTAATGTACCTAACCCTAGCTTCTGCAACCAGGGTAAAAGCACACTAATTAGTATCAATATAATACCTACGGTCATTAATATTTTGGCCATTCCACTCATTTTTTCATCCTATTAGTTGAACTCCAATGTTCTCACTCTGAAGTATTTCAGCGCTAGTTTCTTTTCGGGTAACGATAAATATAGTAAGCAGAGCGAATAGGCTGACGAAAAGTGTAGGCCCGTAAAAAGAAAATTGATGCATTAGAAAGTCTGCCACAATCGGGGCGGTGCCGCCAAAAATCGCCACGCCACAGCTCCATGCTGTGGAATTTCCGGTGTACCGAATATGTGTTGGAAAGAGTTTATAGATGAAGTTAAACATGGGAGCGCAAGCAAAGGCATTTGAAATGCCAAAAATTATTTCTGCGATTACGATATTCGGTATAGAACCATTTTTTGCAGTAATAAATAAAAGAGCTGTTGCTATCGGAGCGGTATAAAGCCCGATAAGAAAGATTTTTTTGTAACCAAAGCGATCAGCAAGTATCGCTGCACAGGGTAAACAAAGCACCACTAAGAATTCACCAATGCTGGCAAGTAGAGTGGATTGGCTAGGAGCAAAATGTAAATCTTTTATCAAATAACTCACAAAATACATATTGCACACATAAATATAAACGCTTACAAAGGCGGCAAGTATCATATTACAGAGAAAGGGTTTTTTAAATTGAGTTAACACTTTTTTAAGAGGAAAGCAGCTGATTTGTTGTTGATTGTTTGCTTCTAAAAATAAGGGCGTTTCAAGCAGTTTGTATCGCAGATAATTAGCTATAAAGCAGGAAACACAAGCAAAGATAAAAGGAACTCGCCAGGACCAAGAGGGCATTCCGGGATATGAAACAATTGTGGCCGCGAGTATGCCTAAAAGCATGCCTAATGCAGAGGCAGTCCCTACCCAGCTCCCTGCCAGAGTGGGATATTTATTCTTATTATGTTCTATTAAAAAAATAGCTGCGCCATTGAATTCCCCTGATACAGCTAGCCCCTGCAGAAGTCTACAGAAAAGCAGTAGCAGCGGGGCATAAATGCCAATTGTTTGGTACGTAGGTAACGCCCCCATTAATAAAGTGGAAAACCCCATTAAAAGAAGGGAGAGAAATAGAGCTGATTTTCGCCCCTTTCTATCTCCCAAGTACCCGAATAAAACTCCCCCAACGGGGCGCATTATAAAACCCGCAGCAAATATACCCATTGCTGCTAAAATACCTGTACGAGTATCATAATTAGGAAAGAAGAGTTGGCTTATTTTTGTTGTTAAGTATCCATAATAGGAATACTCTAACCACTCAAAGACAGTTCCAAGTATACCTACTAAAATAATATAATTCTTTTTTAAACTCATAAATTGTCCAATCAAATACGTTATTTATAAAAGGATTAATCGATGGAAGATTTTTTATTATTAGATAATTTGCTTCATGAAGAAGAAAAATTAATCCGCGACAGCGTGGGCCGTTTTGTAAATAGTCTTCCAAGCAATCTTTTTATAGATGCGAATGATTCTGGGTATTTCCCCAAAGAGCTTATACCAGAAATAGCTAAATTAGGCATCCTCGGAATGACGCTCCCAGAAGAATATGGGGGAAGTCAAACCAATTATGTTAGTTATGGCTTAGCTTGTCAGGAATTGGAACGGGCTGATAGCGCCTTACGGAGTTTTGTATCCGTTCAAAGCTCATTGTGTATGTATCCCATTTTTCGATATGGTACTACTGAACAGAAGCAGCGTTTCCTGGCGAGAATGGCAAAGGGTGAACTTATTGGTTGTTTTGGATTAACTGAGCCAGACTCAGGGTCTGATCCGGGAAGCATGCAATCAGTGGCGCAGAAAGTTTCAGGAGGCTGGAAGCTGAATGGAACAAAAATGTGGATAACCAATGCTCCCTTTGCTGATATAGCCATAGTATGGGCAAAGACAGATCAAGGTATTAGAGGTTTTATTGTAGAAAGAGATTTCCCTGGTTTCAAAACCGAAGAAATTAAGAAAAAATTTTCCTTGCGAGCCTCTTCGACAGGCGAAATAATTTTGGAAGATTGTTTCATCCCTGATGAGAATTTCTTGGAAGGAACCGATAAAGGTTTAGGTGCTGCATTGAGTTGCTTGAATCAAGCCCGCTTTGGCATAGCTTGGGGCGCGATGGGGGCCGCGATGTCGTGTTTTGATACCGCTTTACATTACACTCTTATGCGAAAACAATTCAAAAAACCCCTCGCCAGTTTTCAGCTAATACAAGAAGACCTGGCGGATATGTTTACAGAAATTGTCAAAGCCCAATGTATGAATCTCCAAATAGGACGACTTAAGGATCAAAATAAGGCTTCTCCGGCGATGATTTCGCTCGCTAAAATGAATAGTTGTCGCGAAGCATTAAAAATAGCGCGCAAGGCCCGTAATTTATTGGGGGCGAGTGGTATTAGCTTAGAATATCCAGTAATTCGTCATATGGTGAACTTAGAATCCGTTTTTACCTACGAAGGTACGGATAATGTCCATCACTTGATTTTAGGCAAACACTTAACAGGGATTGATGCTTTTTCCGGGTAAGCTGTGAGTTCACATCAATCTTCTTCCACGAGGAAGAAAAGTCTTTTTATTATCATTAGGGGGTACGGTGGGCCACCATCATTTTTTATTAAAAGCATTAGAATTAGCGAATGAACGTCGGGGTTTTTGTTCTCCTAACCCCAGTGTGGGGGCTGTAGTTGTCAAAAATAATGAAATTATAGCGACGGGTTACCACTACGGCCCCGGATATGACCATGCAGAAGTAGCGGCCAGCCAGCAGCTATCCAATTTTGAAGACGCTTCTCTTTATGTGACATTGGAGCCTTGTTGCCATTGGGGGAAAACTCCCCCCTGTACCGATATGATTCTAAATAAGGGAATTAAAGCGGTTTATTATGGCTATCTAGATCCAAATCCTCTGGTGGCAGGTCAGGGCGCACAACTTTTACAATCTCAAGGGGTGCGATGTGAACAGATAAGTTTGCCTGAAATAAATGCATTTTATAAAAGCTATTCACATTGGGTGCAGACACATAGACCGTGGGTCACCACGAAGTTGGCAATGAGTTTAGATTCAAAGATTGCCGATTTAATGAGTAATCCGGTCTCTATTACGGGTCAAATCGCAGGTTTATTTACGCACCAGTCACGCAAAAAATCAGACGCTATCCTTACCTCAGTACGAACTATTATTCAGGATGATCCTTCATTAAATATACGATTGGGCGACAGGGTGATTGCCAAGCCTCTCTATGTCATTGATTCTAAAGTTGAGTTTCCACCCTCTGCAAAGTTAATGCAGACTGCCGCAAAAATTACCGTATTTTACTCTGAAGGTGAGCCCTCTAAAATAAAGACTTTAGAAGAGTTGGGCATCACCTGCCACCCTGTCTCACAGTCCATCGGACATCTGCATTTAGGAGAAATCTTAGATAAGATTGGTGATGATGGCGTCCATGACTTATGGGTAGAAGCAGGCGGCAAGGTTTTTAGCGCCTTCGCGAGTCAACAGTTGGCTCAAAAAAGCTTCATCTATATTGCTCCAAAGCTATTGGGCAAGCGAGCGTTACCTGCTTTTAATGAAGATAGAGACATTTTTAGCGAAGCAAAGGCGATTAAATGGCAAAATATGGGCGAAGATGTTGTTTGTGAGATTGATTGGGAATAATATTCCGCTACAATATAGGGTTCTTAAAAGTCTGGTTTTGTAACTTAGTTGAGGGGGAGGTATGTTCACTGGAATTGTTGATCATTGCGGTCGTATAGTAGCGATCGAAAAAACCGAAAAAAAAATTCGAATAGCAATAGAAAGCAAATTTGCAGATCTAGAATTAGGTGAGAGCATTGCTGTCGATGGAGCCTGCTTAACAGTGACCTCTCAACATCAAAACCAATTCACTGTTGATATTTCCCCCGAAACAATGAAATTAACGATCGCTTCTGCATATCAGGAAGGATCAGAAGTAAATCTCGAGCGCTCGTTACGATTGACCGACCGTTTGGGGGGCCACTTTGTGATGGGACACATCGACACCACCTGCATGCTAGAGCAGCAAATAAGCCATGAGGAGTTCGTGGAGCTCACCTTCGTCGGCATTGATCCTCAATATGTACCCTACCTGGTAAAAAAAGGCAGTGTCGCTATTAATGGAGTGAGCCTAACATTGAATGAAGTGCAACCAGACCACTTCAAAGTGATGTTAATCCCCCATACTTTGAAGCATACCACTCTTTCAACAGTGCCGCAGGGCGGTAGTGTTAATATAGAGTTTGATTATTTAGCGAAACTTGTGCTTAACCAAAAAAATAGTGAAAGAGTATGAAAAATTTCCAACTTGCAACAATTGAAGAAGCCTTAGAGGATTTGCGTGAAGGACGCATGGTGATTTTAGTAGATGATGAGTCGCGTGAAAATGAAGGGGATATCATTTTTCCTGCGGAAAAAATAACGCCTGAGATCGTCAACTTTATGATCAAACATGCAAGAGGAATTGTCTGCTTGGCTTTAACCGAGGAATACACTGAAAGACTTGCTCTTCCAATGATGGTCAAAAGAAATGTGAGTCCTACACTGGCACAGTTTACAGTAAGTATCGAGGCTGCTAGCGGTGTGACTACGGGCGTTAGCGCAAAAGATAGAGCGCATACCATACGCGTGGCAATAAATGAAAAATCAACCAGTGAAGATATCACGACGCCAGGACATGTGTTTCCCTTGCAAGCGCGCGAAGGGGGGGTTCTTGCCAGAGCCGGTCATACTGAAGGAAGTACAGATTTAATGCGTCTCGCGGGTCTAAAGTCTGCGGCTGCTATATGTGAAATTCTCAACGATGACGGTTCGATGGCCCGTTTGCACGATTTAATTCCATTTGCGACTCAGCATAATATTAAAATTGTCTCTATTGAAGACTTAATTGTCTATCGCATTAAAAATGAAAGTATCGTTGATGAAATTGCAGTAGCAAACTTGCCCACGAGAGAAAATGGCAATTTCAGGGTTTATACCTTCCAAGGTCATATTGATAAGGCACATCATATGGCAATGGTTAAAGGCGAACTTAATCCTGAGGAGCCTGTGCTGGTTCGCCTGCATTCAGAATGTTTAACGGGAGATACTTTTGGGTCTTCTCGGTGCGATTGCGGCTTACAATTAAAATATGCAATGTCCAAACTAGCTCAAGAAGGTGGGGTTTTGCTCTATTTACGACAAGAAGGGCGAGGGATTGGGTTGGGGAATAAAATTCGGGCTTATGCTTTACAAGATGCGGGTATTGACACCGTCGAAGCAAATCATCGTTTAGGTTTTGGGGCTGATGAAAGAGATTATGGTATTGGTGCACAGATCTTAAAGCTGTTAGGCCTGAGTAAAATACGTCTTATGACGAATAACCCGAATAAAGTTACTGGCATCACCCGTTATGGCATTGAAGTAGTGTCACGGGAGCCCCTTGAAATAGTCCCTAATCCGCATAATATTGCCTATTTACGAACCAAAAGAGACAAAATGGGCCATTTATTCACCTTTGAAAATGACATAGTGGAGAAAATATGAAAATTATCACCGCGAAAGAATTAGAGCGACCTTTTCAGGTGGCAGTGGTCGTCAGTCGATTTAATAAACAGGTCACTAATCTTCTCTGTGAAGGGGCAGTTCAAAGACTCAAAGAATTAGAAATCCCGAATGATCATGTCACGATAGTGTGGGTGCCTGGAGCAGTGGAAATACCTATTACGGTAAAACACCTCGCAAAGACCCAAAGATATTCCGCCATAATTACATTAGGTGCCGTTATTCGAGGTGAAACGGGTCACTATGATTTTGTGTGTAAGCAGGTGAGTGACGGTTGTCTGGAGGTTGCTCTTGAATATTGCGTTCCGGTCATTTTTGGGGTGCTTACCACCGACAACTTAGAGCAAGCCTTAGAGCGCGCAGGCGGGAACCATTCTCATGCAGGCCGCGATTCTGTTGATGCAGCATTTGAAATGGTTTCTGTCCTGGCCCAAATAGGGGGAGAAAAAATAAAGGCTAATCAATTCTCGTTAGATACTAATCTTTCTTAATAGAATCGAACTGGTCAGCCGAAGATTGAGATTCTTGCACTCATTCTAATGAGTGCAAGAATAGTTACCCTGAATCTATCGGTTTTTTAACGCATCAATTTCCTCTAAAACTTCTTCAATATGGCCAGTGACCTTTATTTTGCGCCAAGCGGCGCGAAGGAGGCGCTGTTTATCGATTAGGAAAGTGCTTCTGACTATGCCATGTATTTTCTTTCCAAAAAAATTCTTTATGGCGATCACGTCAAAATAGTTACAAAGCTGCTCTGAACTATCTGATATTAATTCAAAGGGCAACTGTAACTTTTCTTTAAACCGCTCGTGAGAGGTTAAGTTATCCCGGGATACACCAAAAATAACGGTGTTGCGATCGGTGAAAGCTTCAAAATAATCGCGGAAGGCTTTAGCTTCTGAAGTGCAAATGGGCGTGCTATCTTTAGGATAGAAAAAAAGAAGTATATTTTTTTCAGAATAGCTGGATAACTTACCGTCCGTATCATTGGTAGCGATGATTGAAAAATCAGGCACTAAAGTATCCAAGGCACATTTTTCATTTGTCATTTCTGAGGCTCCATAATTCCGTCTAAATTCAGCTCATCACAAAATATTAGAAATTGCTCTCGAATATCAGCAATATTGTTATCAGCGGGTAAGTCTATCTGCATCTGAATTTTTAAAATGGGAGTTTGTTGATGCATTGACGTTAAGATTACCAGGTATTGTGTAAAAACCTCTAAGGAGGTGAAAAATTCTGTAATTTCATGCACCACACCCGGCTGGTCTACGGCCACGATTTCAATATTGTAGGGAAGAAAATACCGCTCCACCTTTTCTTGGTGGGATCTTTTGTAGACCACTTCGATATCCAGTGATTTTGCTAAGGCAGGTAAGGCAGCCTCTATTTTTGCAATGCCACTCCAATTGCCCGCCACTTGAGCAGTAATGGTGTTATCTAACCCTAAGGTGTAAACATGACTAAAACTGATATGACAGTCATATTTGCCTGCTAATTTAGCGAGTTCATTGAACGTATTAGTATCACTCTTACAAATTGTGGTGATCAGTATGTTTTCCATTTGTTGCCCTTTAGAAACGTTAATCGCGCCAAATAATAATTTCAACTGCGTTTTTTTCTTGTCTTTGATAAGGAGCCTCATTACTATGCAATTTTAATCTGGGAGAAACACCATGTTTCATGGAAGTATGGTCGCTTTAATTACTCCGATGCACGCGAATGGCTCCGTGGATTTTAACAGTCTATCAGAATTAATTGAATGGCATATTTCAAATCAAACTGATGCACTCGTTATCTTAGGCACCACGGGGGAATCTGCAACAATCAATTTTGCAGAAAGAGGTCAGGTGCTTACAGAAACAGTTAAAAACGTTAGAGGTCGTTTGCCTATTATTGCCGGTACAGGGTCAAATTCCACCGCGGAAACAATTCGGCTCACCCAACATGCTATGGAAATGGGGGTAGATGCTTGCTTATTGGTAACACCGTATTACAATAAACCTACACAGGCAGGTCTCTATCAACACTATTGTGCGGTAGCCAAAGCCGTGGCAATTCCCCAGATTCTATATAATGTTCCATCGCGGACGGGTTGTGATTTATTGCCTGAAACGGTAGGGTTGCTCACGGAAGTGACCAACATTATAGGCTTAAAAGAAGCAACCGGTGACATTAGCAGGGTGCGTAAAATCCTGGATCTTTGTGATGAAAAAATAGATCTTTACAGTGGTGATGATGCTACTTCATTAGATTTTCTTTTGGCGGGAGGAAAGGGAGTGATTTCTGTCACAGCAAACGTTACGCCTCAACTTATGCATGATATGTGTAAAGCGGCACTTTCGGGGAATGAAGACGAAGCCTTCCTCTTACAACAAAGGCTGATGCCGTTACATACTAAATTATTTGTTGAATCCAATCCCATTCCGGTTAAATGGGTTTTACATGAGATGGGGAAAATCGAAGAAGGAATTCGACTTCCACTGACTCCATTATCCAATTCGAATCATCAGAATCTACGAACCGCCCTGCAACAAGCGGGCGTTGTTTAATTATTTATTGTTACGAGGAGACTACAATGCGAATAGTTAATATAAGCATTATTTCTATAGCCATTCTTGGTTTATCAGCGTGTTCCACAATTGGAGACCGGGATGGGTTTCTAAAAGACGAATCAAAAAGCTATACCAAGGAGAAACCGGTTGATCGAACAGTTGTGATTCCGCAAAATTTGAGCTCTAACAATGTGCAAGATTACTACGAGGTCCCACAAGCCGCTCCGGATGCTGCGAATATCCAGCCACCCTTGATACCACCTGGAAGTGCGGTTCCTCAACCCAAGTCACAGCCGCTCATCATGTCTCAGCAAGACCGCATTAGAAATGCAGAGAGCGCAAAAATACAAGGTCATACTAATCCTACAGCCAATGGTTCAAAGCCCGTTGGAGTAAATTTTTCTCAAGCTTGGGTTAAAGTAGGCCATGTTTTACAAGCGGCGAAATATAAAATTGTTGAGAGGGATAACACATTAGGCACTTATTATGTTGTCGACACCACAGGCACAGGCGGCAAAGTGAAAAAAGATATGCCAATTTACCAAGTTCATCTAAAGCCATCCGGCCAGGGTACAGTGGTATCGGTGAGCCCTTCTAATCCCGGTTTACAGAATCAACTTAATAGTTCTTTGAATGATTAATTCGTCACAAGCCCTAAGTGGTAGTGACCTTTTTAAAATTGAGTACCGAAAATGAAGAAGATAAGTGAGTTATATTCTGGAAAAGCAAAGACGCTTTATACCACAGATAAAGATGATCTCCTTCTCGTTCATTTTCGGGATGACACTTCTGCGTTTGATGGTCTTAAAGTAGAACAGCTGCCTCGTAAGGGGATGGTTAATAATTACTTTAATGCCTATATCATGTCCTATCTTCAGAATCAGGGAATACCCACACACTTTATCGAGTTATATTCCGACACAGAATCAATCGTTAGAAAACTGGATATGATTCCAGTAGAGTGCGTTATTCGAAACATCGCAGCCGGTAGTATTTGTAGACGTCTCGGTATTGTTGAAGGCACTGAAATGCCGCACCCCATTTTTGAATTCTTCCTAAAAAATGATGCTCTCCATGATCCTATGATCAATGAATCTCATATTCTGACTTTCAATTGGGCTAGTGAGGCAGAAATTGAGGCAATGAAGGCCCTGACATTTCAAGTAAATGAACTCCTTAAACCTTTATTTATGAATGCGGGAATGATTCTCGTCGATTATAAATTAGAGTTTGGTCGGTCTGATCAGGGGATTTTATTGGGAGATGAATTTACCCCAGATGGCTGTCGTCTTTGGGATGTAAACACACGAGAAAAGCTTGATAAAGATAGATTTAGACGTGACATGGGAAATGTTATTGAGTCTTACGAAATTGCTTCTCAACGGTTAGGGATTCATATCCCTTCCTGATCCCCCGTATTCTAGGTTGTATTGACGAGTCTTAATCAGATCTGGTTATCTTAATTTTTAGTGCATGAATTTCTGCAGGAATTGCTTCATCGAGTACTTCGTAAATCATGCGGTGACACTCAATCAATGACTTTTTTTCAAAAAGGGGCGAGGCTATCTCAAGAGAGAAATGGCCCGCGCCCCCTTTGGCGCCTTCATGTCCAGCATGTTTATGGCTATCATCTTGAATGTTCAAAAGGCTAGGTGATAGAGCGATACTCAGTTTTTCACGTATCCAGGTGATGCGGGTTTCATTAATATTCACTAGGGAAATACCTTTACAAACGGTTTTACGGAAATTTGGCTATAAACACCCGTCTGTAAATAAGGATCTGCATCGGCCCATTGTTGGGCGGCCGTTAAGGAATCAAAATCAGCCACAATTAAACTTCCACAATAGGTTTCAGTATCTTCTTCCTCTGCTTTAAGATGGGGTCCTGCTACGAGTAATCTACCCTGCTGATTCAATACGTGCAGTCTTTGAAGGTGGGCTACCCGACCTTGACGTCGCTTTTCAGCGCTATTTTCTGCATCTTCTGCAATGATTGAGTAATACATGAATATGTTGCCTTTATTTTTGTTCAGTCGTAACTTCAATATATTTAGATAAATAAAGTCCTTGCGCAATTGCAAACACTAACATCAGTCCAAACATCCCAAAAAGCTTGAAATTGACCCAAGTATTAGTCGAATAGTGATAAACCACGAATAAATTAGCGGCACCGATAAGCAGGAAAAAAATAGCCCAGCTAATGTTTAGGCGCTGCCATACTAAAGGTGGCAGTTGAATCTTCTTTTCAAGAGTACGTTGTATGAGGGGCTTTTTACCAATTATCGAAGAACCAATAAAAATCACACCAAACAACCAGTTAAGGATAGTGGGCTTCCATTTTATAAAGATTTCATTATGTAAAAAAAGCGTGGCACTTCCCAACATCAAAATGGAGAAAAAAGTGACCAAGTACATAGTTTCAAATCGTTTATTTTTGATTCGGTCAACAGCTAGTTGAATGAAAGAGGCTGCCATCGCTACCCCTGTTGCAGCATATACTCCATAAAATTTGTAAGTAACAAAAAAAAGAAATATAGGGAAAAAATCAAATAATAATTTCATGAGTTACACCGGTCGAGAGATTTGATCAATTTTAACATAGCCATAGGGATGAATACTATAAGCATAATGTGACCACTTAAAGTTATTCACTATTTATCCTGTAGGCGTTAAACTTTAGCGTTTAACGTATACGAGTAGATTTTATGGAAACCCTGGCCCCTGAAATTGAATTGCAGGAAGCAGTTGCATTCATCAAAGGAGAAGCCATCACCGAACTACCCTTGGATTTATACATCCCTCCTCAGGCATTGAGAGTTTTCCTCGAGGCATTTGAGGGGCCTATGGATCTGCTCTTGTATTTAATTAAAAAGCAAAATTTAGATATCTTGAATATACCTATTGCTGAGGTGACCCGGCAGTACGTTGAGTATGTGGAATTGATGCATGAACTCAACTTAGAGCTAGCCGCAGACTATTTGGTGATGGCTGCCTTTTTAGCTGAAGTTAAGTCACGATTATTATTACCCAAGCCCCCCAGCCAAAACACAGAAGAGGTTGATCCAAGGGCAGAATTGATACGGAAATTACAAGAGTATGAGCGCTTTAAGAAAGCTGCTGAGGACTTAGACACGCTACCACGAGTAGAGCGAGATGTGTTTCCCGTTAATCCTCAGCCTCCAGAAATGAGTTCAACTAAGCCTCAGCCCACAGTAGAAATTAAAGATTTATTGCTCGCGCTGGCAGGTGTTTTACAACGGGTTAAACATACCACTCATCATCACATTCAACTCGAAACCTTATCTATTCGAGAAAGGATGACGGAAATTTTAAACCGTGTCCAGGCCGACAAATTTACAGGCTTCTCTGATTTCTTTTCTTTGAAAGAGGGGCGCATAGGTGTAGTGGTTACTTTCATTGCAATTTTGGAATTACTACGTCAATCATTGATAGAGATAATACAATCACAATCTTACGCGCCTATTCATATCAGGGCCGTAAGTCGTTAATGAGGATTAAACAATTGAATTCATTTTCGGTGCTAGATTACAAAAGAATAATTGAGGGGGCCATTATGGCCTCCGATCATCCGTTAAGTATTGAACAAATAACAAAAATTTTTGACCCCGACAATACGCCTTCTCCCCAAGAAATAAAACAATATCTCAACACCTTGATAGAAGACTATCAGGAAAGAGGGATCGAATTAAAAGAGGTGGCTACTGGTTATCGCTTTCAAGTACGACAAGATCTGGCTCCTTGGATTCAAAAGCTGTGGCAAGAACGGCCCGCGAAGTATTCTCGAGCGCTCCTCGAAACGCTTGCCCTTATTATTTATCGCCAACCTATCACCCGTGCTGAAATTGAAGATATCCGTGGGGTGGCTGTGAGTACGACCATCATTAAGACGCTTCTTGACAGAGACTGGGTGAAAATACTAGGTTATAAAGAAGTTCCGGGTAAGCCCGCACTTTATGCCACGACTAAACAATTCCTTGATGACTTCAATCTAAAAACATTATCTGACTTACCGCCTTTGTCTGAGATACAAAATTTTGAAGACATTGAGGCGCAAATGGCCGTACAGTTGCAGCTTCCGGTGGTCAATCATGGCGAAAAGAAGAGTGAAATGGCTGAAGAAGAACCAACATTAGAATCTATAAATGAGTGAAAAAATTCAAAAAGTTTTAGCTAGAGCGGGTTTAGGCTCAAGACGTACCATGGAAGAATGGATTGCCCATGGGCGAATCAGCGTCAATGGTCACCAAGCAAGACTGGGGGATCGAATTGAGAGTAACGCTTATATTTGTGTGGATGGCAGGCCCATCTCTCAGCTTTCGATGATGCCATCTACCCATCGAGTAATTGCCTATCATAAACCGCTTGGAGAGGTTTCTTCACGTAAAGATGAACAGGGAAGGCCTGTTGTTTTTGATAATATCCCTCGGTTAACAGAAGGAAGATGGATCTCTATCGGTCGACTTGATGTCAATACCTCTGGGTTATTACTGTTTACTAACGATGGGGAATTTGCCAATAAACTCATGCATCCATCCACTCAAATTGAACGAGAGTATGCGGTTAGGATATATGGTGAAGTGGATAGGCAAATGTTAACTCAGATGAGAAAGGGAGTTCAGCTAGAAGATGGCATGGCTCATTTTGATTCCATTGCCTATTCGGGAGGGGAAGGGACTAACCATTGGTACCATGTGGTCTTAAAGGAAGGAAGAAATCGTTTAGTGCGTCGTCTCTGGGAATCACAAGATGTGAGAGTCAGTCGTTTAATACGCATACGCTACGGTAATATTACCTTGCCCCGTTCATTACGCACGAGTCGTTGGGTAGAGCTAGAAAAAACGTCCATTGATGCTTTAACTAAATTATTTAAGAAGTAAAACCCTCACCCCGACCCTCTCCCGCGATTAGGCTTAAGAGAATTGGTCCGACCCGGTCACATCGGTAATGAAAGTGACCGGACACATAGGTAACAGTAACATACTCCTAGTTAACAAAAATTGGGGAACTAGGATGCCATGGATAGAGACTGAACCTATGAATGAAA
>JACCWJ010000047.1 GCA_013697705.1 Gammaproteobacteria bacterium
AACTGGGGGAATATAAATGATGTATTTGAGCCTGGCTGGGAAAGAAATGCGGCAGTGGAGTTTAATAATTCCATTTATCCGAAGGATCCAAAGCTGCCGAATGAAGGGAATTTAATGCAGCGGTATCAGGCGGCGCCGAGTAGGTCGAGGGAGCGGTGGCACCAGGAAAATGCTTCTACTGGATCAGATAATAAAAATTTCTATCAGAAGGTTGGGGGGAAGATATGGGGAGATGTCAGCTCGCCTTTTAAAGCGCTTTGGAATGATCCGCTTGGTGTATTGAAGTCTGCCAGTATAGCAACCAATCCGTTAGACCCCTTTATGAGTTTAGCCGATTTGGTAACGCAGGGGACCATAAATACAGGCCAGGAATTTAGAAATGGAGATACTGTCACGCGTACCGCAATGATCATCGAATTTGGTGGAGCAGTTGCAGGAAATGCTATTGGAGGAACTTTAAGATTTTTCAGAAACCAAAATATAGGTCAGAATGGAGCTATGCTTGACCTAGCAATTGATGATAGTTTAAGAAATATTGCTGCTTCGAATATTCGAAAAGCAAGAAATATTCTAATTGATGCTGGTTTATCACCAAGTCAACGTCGACAAATTATAAAATCTTTTGATGCAGAGACGTTTAGAGTAGAAACAGTGAGTTCTTTCCGGCAAGAGTATCGCATATTTGATGACAGTAAGGCGAAATTAGAAGGGAGGTATGTGTCACCAAATTTTACTGCTAATCAAACTGATAGAATTATACAGTTTGCATTACCTCAAAATTCAGCTACAAGACTTGGCGTTGTGGATATTCCTGAGGGCTCGAATGTTTTTACAGGAAGAATTGCTCAACAGTTAAAATTAAATCCGGGCTTAAGAGGCGGGGAAATGCAAACTTTTTTATTAGGTCCACTAGACCAATTTAAGTTCAATGAGATAATGGTGCCAAAAAATATCATTAATCTAGGATATTAATTATGAATGTAAAAAAATTAGAACTAATCAATAGGACAAATCAATATATAAATGAGCTTAAAAGTCATTCTCCTCAAATAGAAACTCTCGAATGGTATTTGATTAATAATCTTGAAGAATATTTAAATTCCATAAAAAAAGCAAATTCAGGAATTGAGATTGAAAAGGCTTCTAAAATATTAGATAGGTTTTGTTTGGAAAGTATGGATTGGGACACGACAATTTTTAAAAAATGTTCTGAACTAACTAAATTTGGATTAAAGTTATCTAAGGTATGAAAATCTGACGTAATAGTGATACGAATCAGCTCCATAAAAAGGATCGGGAAAAGGAGCTCAAAATGTATCAGATAAATATTAAAATGACAGAATCTGGAGAAATAAGGTTTGCTGCGGAACGAGCAGGTAGGTCAAAGGGTTACCAACGAATGTCTTTTGAAATAGGTGTTTATGGACGGACAAACAAAGTTGTGTAAACTGCTTTTGATGATACAAATACGCTGGTTCGTCAAGGACCGGGGGCATCTAAAAATAACTGATATGATGTGAAAAAATGGAATTGACCGACTTAATAAAAATTTTGCATGGTGATATTTCTCATATCGATACCGTTGATGAAAGTGATATGGGCTTGTACAGTATGCGAGTAATTGTTACCCCAGTGGAAGTTAAAAAGATTTTGCTGGCTTATTTATCTGGCGAGTTGAGCGCTAATGATTTGACTAATTGGGCGGGATTTTTATGCATTCGGACAGAATACGTTTCGCCTAGACATGAGTCTAACCCTGATTATTACGAGGATATGTGGTATGTAGTGCAATGCTTATCCACGCCTGAAATCGATGGTGAAGTGAGTGAAAAACAAGTTAAGTTATATCTTTCAGAGCTTGATAAATATTTTAAATAAAATTGTCTAAGTCTGGGCAACATCCTGCTAAAAAAGCTAACCCCTAAATTTCTTTCCAGAGCAAATAAAAAAATTATTGGCAACATTAGGCGGTGGATGGATAAAGTCACCGTCAAGTTAATGGAAGATGGTGAGGTTAGATTATTTGCAGAGCGTTCTGGTGTAGTAAATGGTTATCAAAGAATGTCTTATGGTTAGATACATCTGGCAACTACAATAAGATAGTTCAAATAGCTTTCGATGATGCCAACTCTCTGGTTCATCAAAGGCCAGGCGTGTCTAAAAACAACTTATACGATGTGAAAATATGGAAAAACAGAATTTAATAGATATTTTAAATGGCGATATTGACCTTATCGGTACGGTCAATGAAAGAGATATAGCATTATATGATATGGAAGTAATTTTCTACCCAAAACATGTTAAAAAAATGTTAACGGCATATTTGAATAAAAAAATTAGTGCAGAAGACTTAACAAATTGGGCGGGCTTTATTTGCATTAGAGGTGAGTATTGTTCGCCAAACTATTTGGACGATGAAGAGGCTGATTATTATGAAGATATGTTTTATGTAGTTCAGCGGTTGTCTACGCCTGAGATTGATGGTGACGTAAATGAGGCTAGGGTCAAATCTTACCTGACCGAGCTTGATAAATACCCTGACAACCCTGCTTAATATTTTATTCGGCTTTCCGGGAGAGAGAGGACCCCCAACAGCATTTATAATAGAATTGAAAGCCCGGCGTTGCGTGCCAATTCAAATGTTACTAAAGTAATATTTTCTCCAGAACTGGAATATATGAATGTTTTTGCAAGACCTTGAGGAGACAAATATGTTAAGAAAAATTAATGAAGGAGGGGTTGAAAGTGAGAATGGTTTTTCTATCCAAATCGTTGGGCCCGAACTACTCGAATATAAAGAGAAAAACAAAATAATTAAGATTGACATAACTTATGACCCAAAGAAAAGAAAAATATATATATGTGCGTCTAACATTGATGAATTAAGTAAAAATGAAAAAATACAGATGATCCGTAATATTAAAAAAGCGATAAAACTTTTAAAAGGCAACTTTGAAGTGGTTTGATAGTGAAGTAACGAAGGGTCACATCAGCGTATGGGGAAGGCGTAGTCTCAGGTGTACTCGCCCCTTTATATGCGATGGATTATGCAATGAATGATCTTACCGCTGTTGCGATGGGATTAGCTATGAATTTTTTAATAGGATACCTCCACAAGATCGTATCACTAAAATTACTTCCCCGGCGGGTCGTGATCAATTTTTTGGTTATAACGAACTTAATATCGGCAACTATGAGGCGGATGCTAATCGCGCGTATCGTAAGAACTACGATGTCACAGGCTTTCTGGTGGCTTATTTTCATCCGCTCGGCGGAATCACGATTCTGACCAAGGATCGTAATGATATGATCCTGCACATCACGTATCCTGATGGCACGGCGCTGATCTATACGCGCAACTTTTTTGGCCTCGAGCTGACCCACACAGATTTAAGCCACGCTGAATACACGAGTAATTACAATTATGCTGCGCAGTTGACGAGTCGCGTAGGAAAAGGCGGGGATCACGGTCAAAAGTTATACGTCTTTCGCACGAGTAGCAATACCGATAATGGCCCAGAGTGGCATATCAGCACCGTCGCCGGGGCCGTGCCTAACTTAATAGTAACGCGCCGCTATCTTGCCGGTCGCTTAATGAGTGAACAGTCCAATGATAGCACGACGAGTTATGGTCATGATGCCGAAGGTCGATTACTTCAGCGCATCTTAACCATCCAAGATGAGACGTTACAAAGCAGCATTCACACGCAACATAATTATGTAGATCTGCAAGGCCGCGACATTATGTTAACGGATAACAACCTGAAGTTAACACCCGGCTATGATCTTAACGGTAATCGCGTGCACCTAAACAGCTTATTAACGATCGATAGACATCCCTGGATTGCGAAAGAAAGCTGGAACACTTTTTCTAAAACGGATAACGAGTTAATTAGCGGTGGCACGGTGGTGAACGGGTTTGTGACAGTAGGGGAAGGCTATGCATTTAGTTATGCAAATGGCCTGCGTCACACTGAGTCCCACAACAACATTACCTCCACGCTGGGCTACGATAAGGATAAATTATTAACGACTGTTACGCGTCCTGATGGCACATTAACGCGCACATTTAATACCTCTTATGATTTAACCCGAATCACGACGAGTAATAATGAGCAATATGATTTTAAGTATGATAGGAATGGCTGGAGTATCGGTCAGAATTATTATAAGGATACCAACCTGGTCACGCAGGTGGATATCCAGGTGTCCAAGCGCGGACTCCCGGTGAGTCAGCAAACCCAAAATTATGTTAAATCGAATTCGGATAATAACAATGCGCGTGATCAAACCTTAATTGTTGATAGAGTGGATTATCTGAACGCACTGTTCGATGAACCCGAAGTTAAGCAGGTATCGGGCACACGCACTGTTAATCCATTAAAGAGAAAGGGCACGCCGCTTAACGCAACTACTGTGTATCACAATGCCGATGGCAGCGCCGGCGCCATCACGGGCCAGCAAGATGAAACCGATCCGAAAGCCAAATACCCGACCTTGGTAACCTTCCAGAGTACGGCTTCGAAATCGATCTTTACTAAGAATATTTATAAAGGCTTCGGAGACCCCGATGGTTTAACGTTTGAAGGCACAGAGAGCCATTTTCTAAGTCCGAAAGATCAAAACCTGGGCGTCTTTAATGCCACCACCGGCGCGGCGGACTTAAGTTTAGTGCGCAGAGCCGTGACCGATTTCGGCGGCATTGAAGTGGGTAATGCCAGTAAGTGGCGCGGCAAAGAAAGCGATTTCACGCCGATGTTAGACCCGGCGGGTCCCTATGTCGAAGAGCGTCACTTAAGTCCGAAGCAACAAATGCAAGCGATGGGGGATAATTTTCGCCATCCG
>JACCWJ010000048.1 GCA_013697705.1 Gammaproteobacteria bacterium
TACTTTGAGGGTGTTGTAGCCTGGATGTAGCGTAGCGAAATCCAGGGCTATTCAAGCCTCAAATGTTTGTCAAGGGGGTTTTTAGAGAGTAGACGCGTGAATCACTCCACACGCCCCTCGTTAGAACCACATCGCGCCCAATTAAGGCAATGGGCTCAAGATAAAATCTTTCACTCGGCTATGTTCTAGTTCAAAATAACGCATGATAGACTTTAATTCTTGGGAGTGGATTTCCGTTTATAAATAACCGAAATTTATCCCAGGAAAATGATTTGCGTTGGCTTCTGCGATTTAGCCATTTAAATAAGATACGCAATGCTCGATATTCGAATTGTTTCAATCGTAGTGAATTAAAAGATACTCCGTAATAACGATAGTATCCTTGCAACATTACGCGAAGCTTTTTCCAAATTTCTCGCAGCTTGTATCTATTTCTGATTGCTTTGCACCAAACGTTTAAATTTTTTCAGTTTGGATCGCATTCGCTTACCGCTACTTTTTACTTTTGCAAGCAATGTTGTACCAGAGCGGCTCTTCTCCAAATAAAAAGTAAAACCAAGAAAATCAAATGCGCCTTGCTTCTTTCCTTGCTGATAGCCCTTCTTAGAAAACGACACCAACGATGTCTTCTCTTCATTGAGCTTTAGCTGGTATTTAGCAAGTCGCTTTGACAATGCTTGTTTTATTCGATGTGCATCGCTTTCATGTTCGCAGCAAATCACTGCATCGTCACAGTAACGAAATAATTCTACCTTGCCTCTGCAATGATTTTTAACCGTTTCTTCCATCCATTTATCAATTGCATAATGCGCATAAATATTCGATAAAATTGGGTTGCATAAACTTCCTTGCACTACACCTTCCTCATATTTCTTCAGTACTCCTTCTGCGAGCATCCCCGATTTATGAAGTCGACTTATATAGCACAAAAATCTTTTATCCCCTATCTTCTCACTCAATATTTCTACTAATGCAATTTGATCTAACGAACCAAAGAAATTTGCTAAATCAATATCGATTACAATCTCAACCGCTTGGTCATTTAGATGATTCCTCAGTGCTCTAATTGCATCATGGCAGCTTCTCCCTGGCCTAAAACCATAAGAGCAATCTAAAAATAGCGGCTCGTAAATGCTCTCAAGCACTTTATGCATCATCTTTTGAACTAGCTTATCTTCGAAGTTGCTAATGCCTAATTCTCGTTTACCAGCTCCCTTACCTACCTTAGATATCAGTACTTGACGTACTGGACCAGGACGGTAAGACATCTGCCTTAATTTAGTTACCAACACTTCACGATTGTTTTCTAAGTCCGCACCATAAGAAATTTTGTCTATCCCATCTACTCCAACTGCTTTATTTCCAGCAAGCTCGCTGTAGCAAATGCGCAGTGAGTCAACGTTAAAATGATGCATTAAGTAATCAAATTTCTTCGTCTCATCTTTGCTCGATAGCCAAGCTATCCTCTTTAGTTTCGTTTCCGTCGTCATCGGATAATCTGCTGTCTCCACGACGTTTCTCCTTAGAGGTCGATTTTACCCAACCCTCCATGGGCTTTACCCCACTTCATCAGTACTATGACCTATCTGACTTCCTAACCATCTTCCTAACTTCCTTACTATTACGTTTGTCAGTTAGTACTTCTTCCTTGAAGAATGTTTAGGATCTCCCACGTTGACATTCTTACTTTTATTGCATGCTGTGCTCTAAGATCCCGAGGATGGTATTTATATTTGCCCTTTATCAATATAAATACTGTTGTCTTCTAGGCGCACCATCTATCGACCATCCTAAAATCGGCTTTAACGGGACTCAATCACTTCAATCTTTCGATTTACAGCCTACAATATCCCTGTCTACGCTTAATCCATATTATTGCTAATATGTATTCAAGACTCAGTACAAGATGCGTTGGGTCTACGCTTTCTTGATTGCTCTTTCAGCAGTTAGTAATAATGCGCTTCGTGGCGCACGGTGCAATCGCCGCATTCGTCTATAACCCCTTCACCTTTAATTTTCACTTAATCTTTATAGCGTACACTATCCCTTCGTATAAATTGGATTAAATGAGGCACTCATATGCAAGAAAAATCATTGCTAGAAAATTTACCTCGTGAATTACTACTTTCCATACTTTTCTTAAGCGGTGATTCACGCTATTTCTTTCGTTTTGTTCAATTAAGCCGGACCATGAAATTCATGATCGATGCGGGTAGTAATAAGACTATTAAACAAAATTTATATTGGTTTCAACTTTATCAACGCCAATTCCTGTTATCAAAAAATGATGACACAAAATACAACCCTCAATTGAGTTATAGAACGCTATATAAAGAAAATGCTGACGAATACAATAAAAAAAATAGTAAATTGACGAAGGACCAACGGGAGCTATTTCGATGTATAAGCGCTAATGATTTAGAAACTATTGCGCAATTAGAAAGCGATCTTCCTGGCAATTTAGATGTTTTAGACCATCAAAATCGCACTCCAGTTACTTTAGCTGGCTTATATGGCCAAAATGAAATTTTACGTTTTTTCTATGACCAAATATGCTCGAAGATTTTTTCCAAGGTAGAAAAAGATGATCAAGGTAGAACGAAATTTTATTGGGCAGCGGCCTGTAATATAGTGTCGGAGATCAGCTCAACTCGTGACTCGGTTATTATTAATGCAGCCCAAAATAACGGTGCAACCCCGCTTTATATCGCTGCTCAAAATGGCCATATTGAAGTGGTTGCAGCCTTAATTAATGCGGGTGCCAATAAAGATCAAGCTAGGAATGAGGGCGCCACACCGCTTTTTATCGCTGCTCAAAATGGCCATATTGAAGTGGTTGCAGCCTTAATTAATGCGGGTGCGAATAAAGATCAAGCTATGAATAGTGGCGCCACACCGCTTTACATCGCTGCTCAAAATGGCCACATTGAAGTGGTTGCAGCCTTAATTAATGCGGGTGCGAATAAAGATCAAGCTATGAATGAGCGCGTCACACCGCTTTTTATCGCTGCTCACAATGGCCACTTAAAAGTGGTTGCAGCCTTAATTAATGCCGGTGCGAATAAAGATCAAGCTGCGATTGATGGCGACACACCTATCTCCATTGCGAAAGCTAGGAATCAACAAAAAGTTTTTGCGTTCCTTACTATGTGGAATGTATCACAGGAATCCCACAAGAATACACTTGACAAAATAATTGCCGTATTAGAAAAACACATTACATTGGAACCCATTGCTTTAACAGCTATAAAAAAAGCTAAAACGTGGTTTTTTTCAGAGGATCCTTTAACTTCGTTTATACGTGAGCTAAAGGATAAAAGTGCTAATCAAAATGATGTTAATAAAGAAAATCTGATTACTTTAATCAAGAGCAAAAAAGACATCATCCCTCTAGAAAAATATGACTTTATTTTGAAAAATATTTTGGAAGTTGCTGATAATCTGCTTGAATTAGATTCACAGAAATCACTGAACTATGTTATTCATTAAACAACACTCTTGCCCAGATCTGAAGATCCGACGTACTCTGGTACCTATAAAGTTCATTTGATTTTGACAATGAAAAAATAAATGAAAGATATCAGCAGGAGAATAATTTTTCACCTATCGCTACCGTAAAGAGGAGATGCTCAATTTTTTGAATTGCGTTATTTAATGACCTCAAACGCAAATTTCAACAAGCTGTTATAGAGCCAACAAAATACATAAACCACCTAGAGCATATCTGACTAAACGTTTGCCAGGAATGTCTCCGGTCTATGCACAAAGTTAAATCAAGGGGAAATAATTATGACGCGGGGCATCCATTCGTTTGCAGGGCGATTGCATCAAAATACTGTTCTGCCGTCGTCCCGCGACTTGTGTATAGTCCGGGCACATATTGGACACTGTCCGGGCACATACTTGACATAAGATAATGCCTACTCCAGCTTATAAGAGTAGATCTTATGCTTCCCAAAATAAATTTCAAGTAAGCCTCTCATTTCGCAGTTTCTTACTTCTATGTTTTTTCCAATGAAAGGTTTACCCACCCAATAATCTTTATTATTAAACCGAATGTAAGGCCGGTTAAGCGATTCTTCCTGAGACACACAGCCATTACGCTTTAGTATTTCATTTATTGTGCTCAGAGCAGGTAGGTTTTCTACCCCTCTTCTTTCTAGATAACTTTTTATTTTTTTGGCCCCCCAAGTGGACGCTTTCTTTCTGACCTTTAAAATTTGTTTCTCAATTTCTTTAGCTATTTTGTGTGGCTGATTAATAGGGGCTCTAGAGCGTTGATCTAATCCACAAACACCTTCAGCCTGATAGCGATTAAGCAATGTATAACCCGTTTGGCGACTTATTCCAAATGTGTGGCATAATTGCTTAAACGAAATATCACCTCTTAGTACCGATCTAATAAATGCTTCTTTTTGACACATAATTGACTTCTCTTTCCAGGGCACACTGAATACTCCAAAATCCAATATGCATAGTTTAAAGTGTCAAGTATGTGCCCGGATAGTGTCCAATATGTGCCCGGACTATACACAAGTCGCGGGATCCAATTCCTTTTCTGGATCGCGAACAAGTCGCGGGACGACGTGTGATGGAACCAAATTTTTGTCCAGTACAAAAGGTAAGCAGCTCAGAATGCAGCTTATTTACCGAGAATTTTGAATTTGCAATAGGTTTTTGGTGCAATCGTCGTGGAAGTTTATTAAAATCCTCATCCCTTTAATATTTCATTAAGAATACCTCTTTATAATGCCCCTATTGAATAATTCCCAATTGACGTAATAGGGGCATTTTAAATGTCAATCTTCTCTGAACACATTTTAAAATTATTAAATGATTACAAACGGTTGTTAAGACGATATCTGTCAACTACAGAGCGTGAGAAGACCATCATTAATCTCGGAATAAAACGCAAGTCTTTGCGTTTCGACAACGATGTAATTCTTTATAATAAAGCGCATCGCGTTGTAAAAGATATTGAATACTGGACTGCGAAACTTAATCGCACGGCCACCGAGTATTCTGGTATTGATGAATTTTATCAACATCTAAAATCGTATCTCACTCACTATCGAATTGAGAACAGCTCCGTGGTGCATGTGACTCAGAAGGTTTGCTGCGCCTTAGTTCAGGCAATTCAAATTATTTCTATGACTCCCTCTCAACTCAGCGAGACCACTGTTTCAAAATTAGATGATTGCATTCAAACTATTGCAAAGTTTGGCACCAAAGACCAACGAACGATGCTCGCAAATGCACTAAATAAACAAAGACAAGATGAAAACCCAAATTTATTTACGCCTGCATTAGAAAGTTTCGTGAAAAATCATTGCGACTATTTAACATTTTGCGAAGATCAATCTTGATTCAATTTCTTCATGGCAACACCCCCTCTTATACTATAAGATAACCAAAAGCAGATTTGAGGTTGAAGTGACGCCCATAGAATACTATCAGCGATTGATAGAAAGCGATCAGATTTTAGAAGATGACCAACAAGCGATGGTTGTCAAACAATTCCAAGTTATACACGATCATTTAATGCACGCCACCTCTAAATTTACCTTACTAAAAAAGCTAAGTCTTACCAAAACAGATTTGACCAAAGGTTTATATCTATGGGGTGATGTAGGAATTGGCAAAACATTTTTAATGGATTGTTTTTTTTATTGTTTACCCTTTAAAAATAAATTACGCATACACTTCATCAAATTCATGCACATGATTCATGAACAACTCACTCAATTACAAGGCACGACCAATCCACTTAAAAAAATTGCCACACAATTGGCAGGGGAAACCAAGGTGATTTGTTTCGATGAATTAGCCGTAAATGATATAGCAGATGCAATGTTATTAGCCGGTTTATTTGACGCACTTTACAAGGAAAGAATTTGCCTTATTTTTACGAGCAATAGTTCACCTGATAATCTCTATCTTAAAGGCTTGCAACGAGGTAATTTTTTACCTGCCATTGAACTCTTAAAGAAAAATTCAGAAGTAATACATATCACCACACAAAGCGATTACCGATTACAAAATTACGCAGACAATACATTTTATTACACCCCCCTCGATAATGATGCCGAGCAAAAATTACAAACACAATTTTCCCTGCTCAGCAAACAACCCGCCGAAGTTAAAAAACTGTTGCGCATCTGTGACAGAGATATTATGACACGCAAAGTCTCTGAGGGTGTGGCGTGGTTTGATTTCCTCAAAATTTGTGGCGTGCCGAGATCTCAGGATGATTATCTAGCCATTGCAAAAAATTATCACACTATCATTGTGAGTAATGTTACAGCCATACAGCCAGAGCAAAATGATCTTGCACGCACATTTATAAGCCTAGTGGACGTGCTTTACGATACCAACAAAAAATTAATTATTTCTGCGGAAAAGCCCATAGAGCAACTTTACCGTTCCGGCAGAATGTTATTTGAATTTGCGCGAACCCGCTCGCGATTAATTGAGATGCAAACCATGGCTTGGCATAACAAATGTGATCATAATTTCCAGCTCGCACTCGCTCCCTGCCCAGGCCCAGAAAAAACTTGAAGATAAACACCCACTACACGATGCTGATTGATCGTTTTTTCATCTGCTACAATTTGTTCTAAAAACCATTTCGCGAGTTCTTCAACACTTATATTTCGAAGCGGCAATAACAACACATCTTTTTTTAAAAATGGGATTTTATCTTCATGGAAATAAGCATAATAATAATCACCTTCTGTTTCGATCCTTAAATAAGGCGACATCGTTGGCAGTAGAAAATAGCTGTCAAGTTGTTTGCATAACCTATGCAATATTTCTTTGTAAACGCCATAGTCAAATGCCATGCCACGATCAGGCACTATTTCTGAATCAATTTTTGCGGCTACTCTAAAATTATGACCATGCAAGCGTTCTCTCGTCGTCGGAGAAAAAATCGTAAAATGTCCTGCAGCAAATTCAAAATTTTCTTTATAGAGCTCAATAGTTGTAATCTCTGACATGAAAAACCTTACAATCGTTCACACATGTTTCGAAGTGAGAATCCCAAAAGCGGTACATCGATATCTTTAGTGAGCGCAATCACTTTGAATAATTCCCCCATTTCATTTGGAGAAGTTAATATCTTCACTTGATTCGCTAATGCTAAATAGCTCTCTGGGCCCTGCTGTTGCAAATCGTCGATCATACCACAAGATAATAAAAAACCAGCCTGATTGGTAAATCCCATAATTGTTAATCCAGAGTCAAATGCAGCTTCAGCTACTGCGGTAAAATCAATATGCGCAGTAATATCCTGCAGCCCTATATTTATTAAGGGATCACTATGTGCCTGGTGCTGATAATGACACATTAACGTGCCTTGATTTCGATCAGGATGATAATATTCAGCGCGCGGAAATCCATAATCAATTAATAGAATAACGCCTTGGCCTAAAACATCACTGATGCTTTTGATCCAACCCCAAATAAAAAGATTAGCTTCACTTTCGTATCCGTCCTCAAATTCAATCTCTAGATCCTCAACATATTTTTTAAGTGCACAAGAGGCCTCGCGCCAGTGCCCAATAAGCTGCCCCCCCGCTTCGAGGTTTAAATAAAATTCGTTGAGATGTCCTCGCATGTATTTAAAACGATGCACTGGAAACGCATCCATCACCTCATTGGCCAGAATTACACCGTCAAATTTAAATTCAGGCAAGGTGTCCAGCCATATTACCTTATGCTTTAAATGAGGAGCCTTAGAGTTAATCAGCGCTTGCTGTCTTGATTTAAGATCGGCACTTATTTCTAAAATGTAATAGTGCTCTGGCAAAGAATTTAACCTTTCTAATTCAAATAATATTTCAAGCGCCATGCTACCTGTTCCCGCACCGAGCTCTAAAATGTCCCCGGGCGTGTGACTCAACACTTGGTGACATTGCTTCGCTAAACATCTGGAATATAAAACCGACATCTCAGGTGCTGTGGTAAAATCACCTTCTTGCCCGAATTTTTGCCGACCCGCTGAGTAATATCCCAAGCCGGGTGCATACAGAGCCAGCTCCATAAAGCGCGCAAAAGACAGGGGCCCAGACTGGGATATTTCTAGCCTAATTTTTGTCATCAATTGCTCAACATTATTATGAGCATTGACACTGGGGTGAGGTAAGATTGCTTCTGGGTCGATCATGGGGCTAGGGTATAGCGACCATTTTGTGTTTGCAAGACCTAAGCAATGCATTAGGAGAAAATGATGAACAAAGTTGTCTTGATAACAGGCGCCGCTAAACGAATTGGCGCTGTTATTACTCGTTTATTACATGAGTCAGGGATGAATGTCGTCCTCCACTATCACCATTCGGAAGCAGAAGCATTTGAATTGTGCAAACATCTAAATGATAGTCGGCCTAACTCCGCAAAAGTTTTTCAGGCCGATATCAAAGAAATTGACGCCTGCCAGCATTTAATAGATCAAGCTCAAAAGGTGTGGGGACGGTTAGATGTGCTGGTGAATAATGCTTCTAGTTTTTATCCAACTCCTCTAGAACAGGTTAGCGAAAATGACTGGGAAGACTTGGTTGGTAGCAATCTTAAAGGCCCCTTCTTTTTATGCCAAGCTGCAGCAACGCATTTAGTGTCGTCAAAGGGCAATATCGTGAATATAGTTGATATCCATGCGGATAAACCCCTTAAAAATTACCCTGTCTATTGCATAGCCAAGGCAGGCTTAGTGATGCTTACAAAATCGCTAGCGCGTGAATTGGGCCCCTCTATAAGGGTAAACGGCGTAGCCCCGGGCGCTATTCTTTGGCCAAATGAACAAAGCTCTGTTTCAGCGGAAACTCAGCAATACATCATTAACCAAACCCTGCTGAAACGACAAGGAAACCCTCAAGATATAGCGGAAACGGTATTGTTTTTAATCAAACAAAGCTATATAACAGGACAGATTATAGCGGTGGATGGCGGACGCAGTATTCGGTAGATAGCCAACAGCCTACTGGCCTTAGAGAATAGGCTCTCTTCCCATCGATGAGGTGTTAGCATCAAGCTACATGCAGGTAAAGGCTAAGACCTTGATTCCGCTGCGCTTCATCAAGGCTACGAAATACCCCGGTAGCCTTGATGCAGCGCAGCGGAATCAAGGTTCTTTGTACGATAAAAAGTGAAAATCCCCACTTTAATAGGTTTTCTTAATAATTGGTTAATCTAGGTTCGCTATAATTAATATCTAATACTTAATTTGGGTGATGAAATGGCTGGTAAAAAAGATGCTGCTAAAAGAGTAATGAAGCTTACCGATCAAAAAAAAGCTATAAGAGATAACATAACTCGTCTTCTGACTGAAAAAGATGAGACCCTAGCTTCCGTGAAGGAAGCTCAAAAGGAGAGCAATCGCGTTTTGGCAAAGGGGGGTTGGAAGAAAGCACGGACTCTCGATGACGAAATCAAATCACTCGAACAGCAAGAACACTCACTTGACAATGAAATCAAAGACCTCGAAGGGGCAACTGATAACAACTCCGCTGATAACAATAATATAAACCTATCATATACGAGTACAGCTATTTTGAAACATCTTCTCGCGACAGAAAATAACGCAGAGCTGGAGGCTGAGTTATTTGAGAAATTAGCATCGAATTTTGCTTATATAAAGGAAAGTCCATTTCCGACAGACGACCAATGGCAAATTGAGAAACAACATCCAGATACTCCAATCCCACAGCCTCCGTTACACAACAATGATCAACCTCAAGAGCAGATGGTAGATCAAGTTAATGCGAATCAACAGGCTGAAGCAAGAGAGCAAAACCCGCAGGAAGAGCTTAATCATCCTGAGAGTGAGAATCTAGATGAAAATTCAAACCCTCCTAAACAGACACGCATGGGCCTGCTTGGTCGCTTCAAAAAAATAATACCAACCCTCGGTCAAAAATCAAATACGAATCACAGGCCAGGTAGCCATCGGCTAATAGACAACCATGAAGATAACGGAGGTCAAGAACTTGTGGAAAATGCAAATCTGCAGCTACTACGAGAAGAGGGTGAGATTCCGCAGCCGCCACTCGGAGAAGGTGAGATTCCACAGCCGCTACTAAGAGAGGGTGGGATTCCACAGGGCGGGGGGCTTCCACCACCTGATCCTGATTATATGCTTCCACCACGGAATGAGGACATTCCACAACAACAACAAGACCAGCCAGACGAACCTCAGAACAATGCAGGTTCCCCTGCATTTAATTCCCTAAAAACTCGTATCCAGAGCTTATGGGCCAAAGCATTTGCTCGCAAAAATTCTTCTGATCTAAACATACCCCATGACGGCCAACCCGGGATGGATAATAATCTGCCGCTAGAGATACGACCCGCCGTAGATGAACCTCCTGTTGCTCCTACCGCTGGCGTCATATCATTTATTCAAAATGGCTATAATAAGCTTTTTGGCACAAAATCTGCTCTAAGGCAGGCGGCCGATCAGGTTCAGGAAAATGAGAATCCAGCCCCCGGTGATTTTAACTCTACAAATCCTTTCAAAAAAGCAGGACGATGGTTTATTGCAAAATTTAACAGGGAAAAGGAAGGGGAAGGTCTCATGGAAAGAGTAGAGCGCGATGAGTCTAAGATTCTGGGAGAGCTCCCAGTCGGCGCAGAGGATAACAAGCAACAAGGCAAATTTAGCTTAACAACAACTCTCCAAAATCAATGGAGAAAATTTTTTCCGCCAAAGATTCCAGTCCCCGGCAATCCTCAGGAAGGGGAAGGAGCTCTAGAGCAAAATCAACAAGACCCGGGCGAAGAGATCCGACCAGTTAGAGCAGCAAACCTTGATAATCAGCCTCCTGTTGTTGCTACCTCTGGCTTCATATCATCTATTCAAAGTCGCTGGAATAAGCTTTTTCCCTCAAAGCCAAAGCCTGTCAATGATCCAGGGCACGTTGCCAATCAGCCAGATCAGCAAAATGAAAATCCAGCCCCCAGTAGATCTACCTTTACAACAACTTTTAATCAGTTAAAACAAAGGCTTTCTCGCAAAAAGCCTAATCCAAGAGCAGAGGTTGCCCCTCTTGGCGAACAGAGGCATCCGCAAGAGGTTATTAATATTCCTCCCGCTAACAACCCTCCTATTGGCGGAGCTCCAAAATCGCCTTTCAAACTAGGAGCATGGCTAAACAAGTTCTTGAATCGTTCAGACTCAAACCCTGCATCTAATCAACAACCTGACCGACCTCTTCAATCGACTTTTGGAAGGATTAATCATAACCTTAACGGCGGTCACCTCTCAAATTCAAGATTGGATAATGGTGGTCCTGATGTACATCTCAGTTTAGAGATCCGAGATAACCCTCAAAGAAATAACAACGTTCCACAGAGTTCATCTACTCGAGCATCAGGAAATTCAAACAGTAAACCGTTATGGCAGCGGCTTTTCGGATCAAACTCCACAAAGCTTCCAAGTAACTCCAAGGCTTTTACCCATCCCAAATGGAACGGAAAAGCGCTCGAAATTCCACTGATCTATGAGACAAAGAGCAAATATCTCTGGAGTAAAGTAGCAACATCTTCCCTTCAAGCTTGCAACATTTATCAATTAAAAGGGAAGCCCTTAGGTCAAGGAAATAAAAGAATGCTCCATATCATGGATATGGTTAGTACCGCACTTAATTCACCTGATGGAAATTTTAATAGAATTTTTGTTATCAAATCTACCAACAATGACATAGTCAATGAAACTATCAATGCTATTTTCGCTATTGACCCTAACTACCGAGGCGAAATTCAGATCTATCGCAATGGTCAACTTGAGGCTTATGACAGAGAGTCTGGGATTGTTCAGAGTGCTGCCCTTGTGCCAATGGCGACAGAATTGCGCTTGAAAAAGAATCTTCCGTTGCAGCCATCTGCTGACCTTCCCGCCAGGAACAACAATTCTCTAGAATGGATGGCCAATAGGCTGGGAGGCAACCCAAGCAGTCAAAACGGACTCCATATAGCGGAGCTTCCAAATAAAAATGAAAATGAAAATGAAAATGAAAATGAAAATGAAAATGAAAATAGAAATGCTAATGGTCTCTAACGTTCGATAGAAATGCCCACCGACTGGGCATTCGTTATAGCTCTTGGCTTACAAAGGGTACAACGCACTTTAGAGACCTTGAATTCACTTAATATTGTTGTTGCGATCTTCTCGATGAGAGACTCGAGAAGATCATAATGACTTTTTTCGACTATCTCAGTGACTCTATCCATCACTAAATCGTAATCGACAGTATCTTTTATGAGGTCCGTTTTAACAGCGAGGGTCACATCAACCTCCATCTCTATATCTATTGAGATCGGCTGTTTCACCGTTTTTTCATGCGGATAAACCCCTATAATCGCCTCTAATAACAAACCTTTGATGAAAATTTTATCTAGCATTGATCACCTATGTTCTAATTCCGACGCCTTTATCTAATAAATAAAGCGCTAATACTAATAAGACAATTATCATTCCCGTAATAATAGCTAGGGCAAGACCGATATTGACATCACTGACGCCCAGGACACCATAACGAAAGGCGTTTACCATGTAGAGAATGGGATTAAAATAAGACAATGTTCGCCATATGGGCGGCAGCATACTAACAGAATAAAATACTCCGCCCAAATAAGTTAGGGGCGTGAGTATGAAGGTAGGAATGATGGCGATATCGTCAAATTTTTTGGCAAAAATGCCGTTTATAAAGCCTGCTAGTGAAAACAATAAGGCAGCCAGAAATACGACCAAGGCCATTATTAAGAAGTGATGGACGGTTAAATCAGTAAATAACGCCGAAATTAAAGTCACGACAATTCCAACTATAAGGCCGCGCAAAACCGCCCCCATAACGAAACCTCCTAAGATGAGATAGTTCGGCGTGGGCGAAACCAGCAATTCCTCGATACTGCGTTGGAATTTTGCCAGAAAAAAGGAAGAGGTTACATTTGAGTAAGCGTTGGTGATCACCGACATCATAATCAAACCCGGAGCAATATATTGAATATAAGGAATACCGTTTAATGTTCCGATACGAGAACCCATTAAATGTCCGAAAATTATAAAGTAGAGCGCCATCGTAATTGCAGAAGGCAAAATAGTTTGCGTCCAAACGCGTAAAAACCGAGTAACTTCTTTTGTGATAAGGGTTTGGAAGGCCACCCAGTTTTGTTTAAGATTCACGTATATCTTCGCCTACAATAGAAATAAACATTTCTTCTAATCGGTTTGCCTTGTTTTTCATGCTCAGCACTTCGATACCTTGGTCTCTTAACAAACAGAATAAGTCGTTAACCCCTTGCCCGGCATTAACATCTGCCTCAAGTGTTTTGGAGTCAACTTTACGTAAAGAATAGCCTGATAGCTGGGGAGCGTCTTGAATTGCTTCTTTCAGAAACAGTACGAAGGTTTCAATATTCAGCTTTGTTAAAAGGTTAGACATGCTGGTATTTTCTATGATGGTCCCTTGATTGATAATCGCAATATTCTTACAAAGAGTTTCTGCTTCCTCTAAGTAATGTGTGGTAAGAATGATAGTCGTTCCATTCTGATTGATTTCTTTCAAAAATCGCCACATAGAACGCCTAACTTCAATATCCACTCCGGCAGTTGGTTCGTCTAAGATCAACAAGCGGGGTTCGTGCATTAACGCGCGCGCAATCATCAATCTTCGCTTCATTCCTCCTGACAAGAGTCTCGCTTGTGAGTGTCGTTTGCTCCACAAATCCAGTTGGGTGAGATATTTTTTCGCTCGCATCTTGGCAATATCACGCGGGATTCCATAATAACCTGCTTGGTTAATAACAATCTGTTCGACCGTCTCGAATATGGAAAAGTTAAATTCTTGCGGCACTAATCCAATATTAGCTTTTGCCTGGGCTAGTTGTTTATCAAGGTCATAATCAAACACCGCAACACGACCGGCGGATTTGGTAATTAAATGACTGATAATACCTATGAGAGTCGTTTTACCTGCCCCATTAGGACCCAGCAAGGCAAAAAAATCTCCAGCGGGAACAGTAAGATCAATTCCTTTAAGGGCGGTAAATCCATTTTTATAGATTTTTTTTAAATTTTGGATGGAGAGTGCGTTCATTATATCAACGTTAGAAAGAGAGGCGGACCGAAGTCCGCCCAAAATTACCGTGTTTCTATTCGAGTAACAGTATCATTTCGTGTAACTGGATCATTCACAGGACGGTGCCAATGATGATGACAGCTAAATAAATATTTAATTAAGGCACCCACCGCCAATACAGGCAACATGATGTCAAAGAATCGTGTGATATAAATAATAGAAGCTAGTCTATCTTGAGGCAATATTGAAGCAAAACCTGCAAGCAATAGCGCAATGATGATGAACAAAAGTGCAAAAAGTTTTCCGCTCATGCAAAAGCTCTCCTTGGTAATTTCCTATTACAAAAGGAGACACTTTAACATAAAGAAATTAGGAACCACTAGTTTGTTTTTCACGGATTTCGTCAAAGGTTTTGCAATCAATACAAAGTTCGGCGGTTGGCCGAGCCTCTAAGCGACGAATTCCAATTTCAGCACCGCAACTTTCACAATAGCCATAATCGCCACGATCGATACGCTCAAGACTATATTCGATTTTTTTGATGAGCTTACCTTCTCGGTTCCTGTTTCGGAGTTCTAACGTAAACTCTTCCTCAAGGGCCGCGCGATCAATAGGATCAGAATAAATGGCCGCATCTTCACGCATGTGATGGACGGTATGATCCACTTCTTCCATCAATTGCTGTTTCAATAAGCGCAGAATATTACGAAAATGATCGAGTTGCGTATCATTCATGTATTTTTCACTCTTTTCCACCGTATAGGGTGTGAAACCTATGGGGCCTAACATAGTCGCTTTCTTTTGGGTTGCCATTCTCTCCTCCAGCTCAGGCAGCTTAATAATCTTTAATTATAGCGGATAATAAATGCCTTGTAGCATTTTGCAGCTTTAAGGCATCTGCACACGACAAAATTAAAATGGATTTGCCGTGACGATCAAGTGATAAAAAATGTCGTATCCAAGCTATTAGGCATCTATACCAAAAACAAATATAAGAGGCAATTAATTTTTATTATCGGGCGCTTAGATAAGCTCCCCTTTGAAAACTGTCTTTGCAGGGCCGGTCATGAAAAGATCGTCCTGCGGTGAGTGCCATTTTATCTTCAGAGTTCCCCCCGGCAAATCTACTCTTACACGTGGAGATAAATCATATAGATGCCTGCCAACAGCGACTGCCGCACACGCGCCACTACCACAGGCCAAGGTTTCGCCTACTCCTCTCTCGTATACCCGCAAGCGAATATGTTCGGGAGAAATTATTTCCATAAAGCCGACATTTACTTGTTTAGGAAACGCTGCGTGCTGTTGCAACAATTGTCCTATGGACTGCACCGGGGCTTCCAAAACATCCCCCACCCTAATGACAGCATGCGGATTGCCCATTGAAACTGCACCAAATCGTATAACCTTGTCTTCTAATAATAACTGGTACTCATTTTGTGCTTGATCCATCTGCAACGGAATGTCGTCAGGAGCAAATTGCGGCTTACCCATATTGGCAGTAATCTCGCCATTTTCTTCTCGCATCAATTCGATTTTTCCGGAAACTGTCGCGAGTAGGAGGACGTTTTTTCGGATGAGATTTTCAGTAAAGAGGTAATGCGCCACGCATCTAGCACCATTGCCACATTGGGCGACTTCGTTGCCATCTGCGTTGAAAATCCGATATCGATAGTCATGATCAGCTGCGTCGGCGGGCTCGATGACTAGTACTTGATCACAACCAACTCCAAGGTGGCGATCTGCGATATGTCGAATAGCTATGGTATTCAACTCTACCTTTTCCTTGACACAATCAATCACTACAAAATCATTACCCAGGCCCTGCATTTTAATAAACTTCAGAGACATGTGGCTTCCTCTGGCAGTAATTTTTCATGCATAAACAAATCCTGAATTGTTTCTCTCGCTCTTATTAGATAGATTTTATCACCGTCGACCATAATCTCAGGAATTCGTGGTCGGGAATTGTAGTTAGAACTCATGGTAAATCCATAGGCTCCTGCTGTGCGAATGGCTAATAAATCTTGATCTTTAACGGCCAGCATACGATCTTTGCCTAAAAAATCGCCCGTTTCACAAACTGGTCCCACCACATCGACCTTTATCGTCTCTCTATCTTGATTTTCAACAGCTATGATTTCTTGATAGGCATTGTATAGAGCGGGACGCAAAAGATCATTCATCGCAGCATCCACAATCGCAAAATTTTTGTGAGGTGTCATCTTAAGGTATTCAATGCGTGTGACCAGTATGCCGGCATTGGCTGCAATCGCACGTCCCGGCTCCACGATTATTTCTAAGCTATCGTTACCGAGCCGGGAAATAATCTCTGTTATATATTCTGCAGGTGAAGGCGGCACCTCATTGGAATATCTAACGCCTAAACCGCCCCCGATATCAAGATGGTGAACAGTCACTCCATGCTGGCGCAGTTTTTTTACTAAATCATAAACTCGATCAAAGGCTTCAAGAAAGGGCTTCAACTCCGTTAACTGAGATCCTATATGGTAGCCTACTCCGCGTATCTCAAGATGCGGCAGGGAACGAGCTAATTCATAGAGTGAAATTGCCTCATCAATATCGACACCAAATTTGTTTTCTTTTAATCCAGTCGAAATATAAGGATGGGTATTGGCGTCAATGTCTGGGTTAACCCGCAATGAAATCGGCGCCTTTTTGCCCTGTTGACCGGCGATGTCATTGAGCCGCAATAACTCTGCTGTTGACTCCACATTAAAACAAGCAATGCCTACTTCAAGACCCCGCTTGATTTCAGGAACTAGCTTACCCACCCCAGAAAACAGGATGTTTTTAGGATTGCCCCCGGCAACTAAGACGCGCTCAAGTTCGCCCTGAGAAACGATATCAAAACCACAACCGAGTTTGGCCAGAAGATTTAAGATGGCAATATTGGAATTGGCTTTAACTGCATAACAAATGCGATGAGGGTGGGCACCAAAAGCTTCGTTGAAGACTTTCCAGTGACGCTCTAACGTAGCCCGTGAATAGATATAACAGGGGGTTCCATATTGCTGCACAATGGTGGCAACCGGCACCTCTTCAGCGAATAATTGGTCATTATGAAAATTGAAATGATCCATTTCAGAGGCCTTAACAAACTGATTAAATCACTAGTGGAATCTAGCCTTCGCTTATTGTACATGCGGGCAAGGGGGTGGCAAGTAGAGACCCCCTGTTTGCCCGCAGCCTGTTAGAAAAAAAAAGCCTAGGAAGATTAACCTGATCATGTTCTCGGAATTGACAAAGTATGTACGTCGTTTTCAGCATTTTTATCTGCTTTGTCGACTGATGCTTGTGTTGGTAGCTTTGAAAAAAAGTTGGCAAACGTCCAGCCCGACATATCTCGACCCTTCTCTGCTATGACTGCCTCAGTTGCTTTAGCAAGATTGGTCAATGCATCTGTTTGTAGGGCCTCCCAGGAAGAATCAGGGTTTTTTATGTAGGCTTCTTGCAAATAAATAGCCAGAGACTCGTCACTTTTTATTTGAGATATGGTTTTACTGTTTTCAGAATCCTCTCGATAAAAAATAGGAAAGGTATCTTTTGCAAAGATATCAATCTGGTTTTTGTCGAACGATGTGACTGAATTCTCAATGATGCAATTCACAAAGGCTACGTTTAGGGCCCGAGGATCATCAATTGAAACCTTCCTAAATCCGTGTCCAGCACCAACCACTTCTAATGCTTTACGAGCAACTCGAGCCCCACATGAGTAAGCGTCCCCTAATTTCTGTTCACCCCCATATGTATAAGAAACTAATATTTCTTGTTTGCTCGTTGTAGCGGCTGAATAAACTTGTCTAACAACCTCCTTCAAACACTTTTGGATGGCGTTTGGGCTGGGGTTTTGAGTTTCAGGTTTTTCTACGGGATCCCAGCATTCAATTGTGACTTTATTGCCTTGGATTTGGCGTGTCAACAACACCCAATGGTTACTGCCCACAAGCAAGGGAATTATTAAGTTTGTGGTAGGGTTTTTGGTCAACACCTCCCTCAGCGTGTTTTCATTGCCTATATTAGTTTTTTCATATTGGAAAGACTTGGGAACAAATTTCTCAATAACTGAATCAATATCGACATTAGTAGCCAGGCCTTGAGCTGGAATATAGCCTCGCCTCTCAAGCGTGTCGATGACGCCGCTATAATCGCGTACTGTAGTAGACTGCTGGTTTTTGCGCTCGTTCATGAAAACCCTCGAAAGAATTAGTAGGTATGTTGTTATATTACCAACATATTGTTAAATTAACCTTAACAAGCCCTCTTATATCAATCCTTTATAATCGGGAAGCATCCATGCATTCAATTGATGATTATGTCGAAGTAAATACAAACCAAAGCCCGGATTCTAGCGTGATTTGGCTCCATGGTCTAGGGGCGGACGGGCATGATTTCGAAGGCATCGTTCCTGAGCTAGAATTGCCTCAAAACCTAGGAGTGCGCTTTATTTTTCCGCACGCTCCGATTCAACCCGTTAGCGTCAACGGGGGGTACCCCATGCGCGCCTGGTTTGACATCTTTGGCCTGCACGAAACAGCTAGACAAGATGAACCTGGAATCCGCAAATCGTTAGAGTTAGTGGGAGATTTGATTGATAGCATCATAGAAAAAGGGGTGCCCAGCGAGCGTATTATTGTGGGTGGATTCTCTCAAGGCGGGGCTATTGCGCTCCATCTGGGACTTCGCTACCCCAAAAAGCTAGCGGGTGTGATAGGTCTGTCTACGTATTTGCCCCTCACTGACCAGATGATGGGCGAAAGACAAACTATCAATGCAGCGACCCCTATTTTTTTAGCCCATGGAAAACAAGATACTCTCGTGCCTTACACTATTGGCCAGAGTGCTTACGACAAATTAGCCTCTTTGGGCTATTCAGTGAGCTGGCATGACTATGAAATAGCTCACACTGTGAATAAAGAAGAAGCCCAGGATCTTGGCAAATGGATTCAGAAAGTATTGTTATAGATCTCATCAGCAAACGCGTTGACGAAGCGCGGCTAAATTTTCAAGCGTTCCTACATTTACCCAGGTTCCCTCAAAGTGTTCTCCGGTCACTTGTCCTTCTGCAACGGCTTTATGCAATATAGGGCCTAAACGAAAAAACCCGGGTTTATGTCCTTTAAAAAGATCGGGATGATAAACACCAATGTTGCCATAACTTAAACGTCTTCCTTGACCCTCGGTTAGACGAGCGCCTAGGAGATTAAAATCGCCTTGAATATGTTCAGGCGGATTATCCACCAGTACTAAATGGGCTAATCCCTCTAACGGCTGGGTTTTTAGAGTTGAGAAATTATAATCCGTCCAGATATCACCACTGACCACCACAAAGGGATCGCTACCCAGCAAGGGCAAGGCATTGACAATACCGCCTCCGGTTTCTAAACCGCCGGTGACAAATTCGTAAGAATAAATTATATCAACCCCATAACGTTGCCCCGCTTGGAGTTGGTCTTCAATTTTTTCACCGAGGTGGGCCAGGTTGATAACAATCTCGTTAAAGCCATGACTTTTGAGCTTAAAAAGTAAATGCTCAATAATGGATAATTCGCCCACTTTTAGCAAAGGCTTAGGAATTGTGTCTGTGAGCGGGCGAAGCCTATTGCCACGACCTGCCGCTAAAATCATTGCCTTCAAGTTGGTTTCACTCTCTTTAATAAAAATTCTTTTAGCGCAGTGAATTCTGAATATTTGTCACAAACGAACAGCACATACTCTAATACGAGTGGCATGTCGCAGAGGTAAATGGTTTTATTGTCGCGACGATAAAGGCGAGCAAAGATACCCAATACTTTTAAATGGCGCTGCAAACCCATCCAATCAAACCAGGTGATGAATTGAGACAGCGAGACAGAAATCATTTGTTTAGCATGGAGCACTTGCCAAAATTCTTCAACCCACTCATACACTTGCTCGGGCGGCCATTTAATATAGCAATCGCGCAAAAGGGAAACTAGATCATAGGTAATGGGCCCTAGAACAGCATCTTGAAAATCAAGAATACCGATTTCATTATTCGGTAATAGCATTAGATTGCGCGAGTGATAGTCTCGATGAACACACACCTGGGGCTGGCCTTCTGCTTGCTCAATCAGTAAATCATAAACCCTTTTGAGCATAGCGTGCTCTGATTCGCTGAGCGTAATTGCTAGATGCTTATCTAAATACCATTCGTCAAATCGAGAAAGCTCCTCAGATAGTAATCGAGAATCAAAATGAGGCAGCTGCCAAGTGGAAAAATTGCGGCAACCTTGCAATTTAATTAAATCTTCCAAGGCTTTAGAATAATGATCTTTGACGTTAGTATGATTAAGAACTTTTAATAGCTGGGTGTCTCCTAAATCTGAGAGCAGCAAAAAACCTTCCCTATAATTCACCTGTAAAACCTCTGGAACATTCAATCCCTGCTTTAAAAAACGTTTTGCAACCTCTACAAACGCTTCGTTGTTTTCCGATGCAGGGGGGGCATAAACCGCAATATACGTAGCGTCTTTTTCAGTAACTCTGAAATAATGCCGCGAGCTAGCGTCTCCAGGGATGGGCGTAATCTGCGTATAGTTTTTATGTTGTTTCACCCAAGTTGAGAGTGCTTCTGCCGGAGTCATCATTACGACCTCTAGTAATTGCATAAAAGGAAATTAATATGTAGCCTTGCTGAAATCAAGATATAAAAAACCGTAATTATTAAGCGCTCATTTAGAGCTTGGCAAGGGTTCTCCTAGCAACGTGAAAAAAATAAATCTAACAATAGCGTTACTAACGTGGATTTGCGTCCTTAGCTTTGACAATGCGTTCGCTTTTCCGTGTTTTTACCCCACCTTCCTCCCCCCCCGAGAAATAGCTAATCTTCTAGGATGGATGCCCTGTGGCACAAATATTTGTGGTGGCTATTACAAAGAACCTGCCATCATCCTCTCATGTTCAAGTCCTGGCGATATTGATGCTGCAACAACCACTATCACCGCCGAACATACCGTTTCATTTTCGGCCACAGGCACTTCCGAATTAGCCGGAAATATTAATGTGACCCAACCGGGTCGTAAAATAAGCGCGGACAAAGCACTTCTCTATCGCGATGCAACATCGCATGAAATCAGTCAAATCTCACTGCTTGGGAATGTTCATTATTATGAACCTGGAAAACATTTCGTCGCCCAAACTGTCTTCGTTGATCTACAGCAGAAATATGTAAAAATCAACAAAGCTCTGTATCGATTAGCAAAGCCCTCGCCACGCGGAGTATTGAATGCTTGGGGCCAGGCGGAGTGCGTCATCCGCAAGTCTGACACGGATATTACGCTAAAAAACGCCAGCTATACTACCTGCTCCCCCATTAATCAGACCTGGAATATTATTGCTAGTAAGTTACATTTGGATCGAGAGCACGGCTGGGGCGAAGCGATAAATTCTTTTCTCTATATCCATGATCGCCCACTTATCTGGGTCCCTTATTTTTCCTTCCCCATCGATAATCGGCGGAAGACAGGGTTTCTATTTCCCACTGCGGGATATTCAAATACCAATGGATTTAACATTGGATTGCCTTATTACCTCAATTTAGCCCCTAACTATGATGCAACAATTGTCCCGGCGTATATTTACCGCCGTGGCGTGGAGCTTGAAACACATTTTCGTTACATCACCTGCAATAGCGCGGGCAATTTGAATATTGAATACATTCCCTATGATAGTAATTTTGCGCATTTTCGTCGCCTGGCTATGACCGATTGGGAAGTCACCCCCCAAACCATTCCCTTTATAGATCGGCTCGAACGAGCGAGTGATGGTCGAGGGATGCTCTCTTTCACCGATTGCACGCGCTTTAATCAGCATTGGTGGGGTAATCTTGACATAAATTATGTGACCGACGATTACTATCTTCAGGATTTTGCCTACAATCCTTTTAATAGCAGTCGAGATCAATTATTAAATCAAGCAGAAATTCATTATGCGTCCGATAACTGGCGATTTCTAGGTCGGCTGCAAACCTTTCAATCGCTACATCCTATTAATCAACAACCCATATTTGATCAATATTCGCGTCTGCCGCAACTTTATCTTGCCAGCGATTATCCGGAGTGGCCCAATCATTTAGCCTTCCAAATTAACAGCGAATTTGTAAACTTTGAGCGCCCTCGCGATTTCATCACCGGCGACCCCAAGATGACGGGCCAGAGACTCCATCTGCAACCCAGTCTTGTTTATCCGATAATAACACCTGCCACATTTTTCATCCCAAAACTGCAGCTCGATGGTACGTTTTATAATTTACAAAATACGATGAATCAGCCTACCCAACAATCACGCGTTCTGCCTATTTTCAATATCGACACGGGTGTTTATTTCGAAAAAGACCTCGGGTGTTTTAAGCAAACACTTGAGCCGCGTTTATTTTATTTGTTTGTGCCTGAAGCTAATCAAAATAACATTCCAGTTTTTGACACCACCCTCCCCCCATTTTCTTTCGCACAGCTTTTTCGAACAAATCGTTTTGTGGGCTACGACCGACTGGGTGATGCAAATCAACTTTCCTTGGCGTTAACCTCGCGATTTCTAAATAGCGATACGGGGGAGCAAAAGGTACGTGTAAGCATCGGACAAACAGTCTACTTTAAACAGGCGAATGTCTGCCTCACGCCGGATTGTAACAATGATTTTTATGTCCACAAGAGCATTTCGCCCTTAGTAGGAGAAGTGAATTACTACTTTAATCATGATTGGAATGCGGTCGGAAGTGTCGCTGTGGACCCCGAAGACCAGGGACTCAACAATGCATCCTTACAGTTTCATTACCGTCCAGACCCTGGCCATATTTTTAATATAGGATATGACTTTGTTCGAAAAGGCGATACACTCACCACTTACCAATTAAACAGCAGCCAAAACAATTTAAATCGCATAAATGTAGCGTTGGCCTGGCAACTTAATGATCATTGGCAAGCATTAGCTAATATGAATTACAATTTAAGTCACGGGCACCCACAAGCTTATTTTTATGGTTTTCAATATGATAGTTGTTGTTGGGCGATGCGAGTTGTTGCAAGTCGAATTGTTACAGCAGAGAATATAAACAATCTCGTTACCTATCAAACAAACTTTTATGTACAGCTACAATTAAAAGGCCTGGGAAATGTTGGCAACAGCGACCCTGGTAACTTATTAATGAGTAGTATTTTTGGCTATCAAGATACATTTAGAGGTTAGCAATGAAAAGAATATGTTATGCGTTTGCCGCTCTAGGACTCACACTTTCTGTAACCTGCTATGCAGAAGAAACGACAAACACCAAATCCAGCTTTACCCATTTAGATAAAATTGTGGCGATTGTTAATCGTGAAGCTATCACACAATCAGAACTGACCAAGGAAATGGAAGAAGCCAAGAAACATATGGAACACGCTAATCAACCGATTCCTTCGCCACCCGAATTTAAAAAATTAGTATTAGATAACTTAATTGCTAAAAATCTTCAAATGCAACTCATACATAGCAAGGGTATAAAAGTGAGCAATGAAGATTTAGATCAAGCCGTACAAAGCGTTGCCAAGGCTAACAAAATTTCGGTAGAACAGCTCAAGACAGCGCTAGAGCAAAGTGGTGTCAACTTTGATCAATATAAAGCACAAATACATGATCAATTGTTACTGCAGAAATTACAGCAAGAAGCAGTGGTCAAGACAGTTACTATGAAGCCAGAAGATGTCACAGAGTTTGTCCGCAAAAACAAAGATAAATTTAATCAGTATAATGCCTATCATGTGATTGATATTGCGCTTCCTACCCCTGATACATCTACTAACCAAGTAGAAGCACTTAGGAAGCAAGCCACGGAAATTTCCAATCAATTAAAAAACGGTAAAGATATCGATGAAGTAATTAAAGAACATCCTTTGGCTGAAAAAAATGATCTTGGCTGGGGTGCTTTACCTGAATTTCCGTCTCTATTTCAATCCCGCATTGCTGCAATGAGAGTTAATACCACTAGTGCTCCACTACAAGCACCCAATGGTTTCCATGTCTTAAAATTAGTGGAAGCCAAGGGTGAAAATCTTAAGCCTAGCGAAAAAGACCTGAAAAACTTGGCATTTCAACAAAAAGTTTCAGAAGCGGTTAAAGAATGGGTTCAAAAATTGCGAGATGACTCCTACGTGAAGATAATGAACTAATCGATGAGCAGACATCTGCCGAAAAAACGATTTGGGCAAAATTTTTTATCTAACGAAATTATCATCCACCAAATTATCAATGTCATCCATCCGGGCCCTCAAGATCATCTCATTGAGATTGGCCCGGGATTGGGGGCAATTACCTTACCTTTATTGCCTTGCGTGGCCAAGCTGGATGCCATCGAATTAGACCGAGATATCATTCCACTGCTTTCAAGTAAGACCATGACCCTTGGCAATATAGAAATACATCAGCAAGATGCCTTAAAACTGGAGCTACAGCAGTTTACGTCTAAAGCAGCCTCCCTCCGAATTGTGGGGAACCTACCGTACAACATTTCCACACCCTTGTTATTTCATCTATTCGAGCAAAAACAATGGATTATGGATATGCATTTCATGCTGCAAAAGGAAGTAGGACTTCGGTTAAGCGCCCATCCAGGAAGCAAACAATACGGCCGGCTTTCCGTTATGGCGCAATATCATTGTCAAATCGAAGCCCTTTTAGAAGTACCCCCTCATGCATTTACCCCTGCTCCGAAAGTCGATTCACTCTTTATTCGATTGCAGCCTATTCAACCCTCATTGCTCGCTCACAATATTGTAAAGTTAGATGAGGTGGTAAAAACTGCTTTTTCTCAGCGCAGAAAAACGCTTCACAACGCTTTAAAAAAAATAATCTCCCGAGAGCAATTAATCAGCCTGGATATTGACCCCAATAAAAGGGCCGAAGAATTAACGGTAGATAATTTCGTTAAAATCAGTAATATATTTTAAAACGTTAAGGGATTTTATATGTTAGGTTACAAACATATCCTCCTCGCCACTGATCTGTCAGAAGAAACCGACACCATTGCCGCCGCCGCTATAAATATCATAAATCACTCTAAGGCAGATTTGAGCATTGTGCATGTTCTGGAGCATACACCCGTAGTATATGGAGGGGGTGAATTTTCAATTCCATTGGATATGAACCTAGAAGAACATCTTGGAGAGAATGCACGCAAAGCCCTCGCTAATATAGCTAACAGATTCAAAATTCCCGTCGAAAATCAATTTATCTCCCATGGCTCGGTGAAGCGCGAAATAGTCGACCTAGCAGAGAAAATAAAAGCAGACCTGATTATATTAGGCAGCCATGGTCACAGCGGCCTAGCAATCCTGCTTGGATCCACGGCTAATGCCGTTCTGCATGCAGCTAAATGCGATGTTTTAGCCGTAAGAGTTAAGGGCTAAATATACAATTTTAGCAACTCCTTTACTATAATTATAAAATAACGTGAGGGGTGGGGTGGCCGATGGTGAAACAAACGCATAAGTTTACGCATGACTCCACTCTCGCCTCGGAGATCAACCAAAAAATTCACGAAAGCCCCTTAGCACTGACACTCACAAAAGCTTTCCCCTTTGAAACTAAACGTTTTTTTCATCAATTGATGAAACTTAACTCCTCCGACCAGGGCAATCAGATACCCTCCATCATGGGGCTGCTCATTGAATATCATCACAATTGTAACCAATACCGAAGCCTAGGTGCGAAGGGAGAAGAGATTCGGAATTTTTTTAAGGGGTTAATGGCCGAGCTAAATGACCTTAGAACAAATATTGATGCATATCATATAGCTATTAACTGCGCAGTAGATGGCTATACTTTAAATAGCACTACCTACTTAATTCTTACCTTACAGTCATTTATTGAAAAAAAGCTCAGCTTACTTGAGAAATCCACCTCGCTTGAGGAAGTTAGCCGCAGCAAGAAGACGGCCCTTAAAATGAAGCCGAAAAAAAGGCTGCCCAAGGAAATCAATCTTGCCAACGATCTCAAATGTACCTGCGAAGAAATTAGACAACAAATTGGTAGCGCTGAAACCATGCCCAAGGGGCTTGTCATTTTTTTAGTGATGCATCTTTGTGACGCCATTCACACGTGCGAAGAATGGGCAGCGGAATACAATCAAGAGCTTATTGATTGCATTCATCATGAAATTGAACATATTCGCCAACTTTACCCAGAACTTGCTCAGGCCGGTGAAGATTTGCAAAAAGCTATTGCAAATTACCCTCTGCAAAAATAATAATCCTATAGTCCTACAGTATTATATAAGGTATTAAGAATGAGTGATGCTCACAAAATAGCCATATCGGTTGAAACAGAATATTTGCCCGAGGAATCGGACATTCCAAATCATAAACACGTTTTTGTTTATACAATAACTATTGTTAATGAAGGCACCGTAGGAGCAAGACTGATAGGAAGACATTGGGTGATCACCGACGGAGATCTCAATACCCAAGAGATTCGTGCGGAAGGCGTTGTAGGGGAGCAACCCAAACTGCATCCCGGAGAAAACTTTAAATATACAAGCTATGCGATCATCAATACGCCAATTGGCAGCATGATGGGCAGCTATCAAATGATTAATGATGCCGGGCAATTGTTTGATGCCGAAATCCCTACTTTTCTTCTCGCTAATCCGATGTTAATTCATTAATTTTGTCACGCACCGTCGAGAAGGAAGACCATGCCAACGTATGCAATCGGCGATGTTCAAGGATGTTATGAGGCTTTACGGGCCTTGCTCGACAAAATTGAATTCAGCCCTAGCCATGACACCCTTTGGTTTGCGGGCGATTTGGTAAATAGGGGGCCGCAATCGTTAGAAGTCTTACGGTTTGTCAGTAAATTACCTCATGTTGTTTCGGTGCTGGGAAATCATGATTTCACCTTGTTGGCGCTTGCCCACACCGATATAGACATTCCACATACGATGCACGACATCCTCAAGGCCCCCGATAGAGCTGACTTAATCAATTGGCTACGCCATAGACCCCTTTTTTATCATGATGAAATGGCCAACTATGTATTGGTACACGCAGGCATTACTCCTCAGTGGACTCTTAGCTTAGCTCAAAAATATGCCAAAGAAGTGGAGGCTTGCTTACGTAGTGCGCAGTTTGAACCGTTACTGGCAAATATGTTTGGCAACGCTCCTAATTATTGGAATGAGGATTTAGTCGGCTGGGAACGTTATCGATTCATCATCAATGCGCTTACTCGAATTCGCTATTGCAATTTAGATGGCTCTCTCGAATTAGACTATAAAGGGCCACCTCAGTCCGCGCCAGCGCATTTAATGCCCTGGTACAAATTTGCTATTCAAGATCTGAATCAGACCAAAATTTTATTCGGCCATTGGGCTGCGCTGGAAGGAAAGGTGGAGGAATCCCATGTATTCCCTCTTGATACTGGCTGCGTGTGGGGTAATGCACTCACGGCGTTACGGTTGGAAGATAATAGGGTGTTTAATGTTGCTTGTTCTCCTAGTGATTAGATTGTTAGTCAGCCGGCGGGTAATACTTCTCAATTAAATCTTTTTGGGTTTCCTTGATTTCACTTTGTTGCATCAAGGCTACAGTTTGTAGGATGCGCTTCAGTTAATCCTTTTGGGTTTTCTTGATTCGTTTTGTTGCATCAAGGTTACAATTTGGGGATGCGCTTCAATTAATCCTTTTTAGGTTTCAACAGTTTGCGTTTGAGGATTTGGAATGTGTGGCTATAGGGGTTTTGACTGTCTGGTACAAATTCCTCCTGTTCTAACACTTCCCAATCACTGTAGTTCCATTCGGGGAAAAAAGTATCGCCTTCAAATTGATGATGAATGATGGTTAAATACAGACGATCTGCGATGGAAATCGTTTGTCGATAGAGATTTTCACCGCCAATGATAAAAATTTCTTTTTCTAATTTATTATTATCGAGAGCTTCCTGCAAACTGGGGTAGACAAAACAGCCTGGATAACTGGTTTGATTTCGAGATAAAATAATATTTTTTCGGCCGGGCAAGGGCCGATTGATCGATTCATAGGTATTTCTGCCCATGACGATCGGTTTTCCCCAGGTGATACGCTTAAAGCGCAGAAGATCCGCCGGCATTGACCAGGGCAAACGATTGCGCATTCCAATCACTCTGTTTTTATCGATAGCTGTAATAATTGATAGTTGCACTTTAACCTCAGAGAAGTATGATCATTTTTAATGATGGCCTTGATAATAATCGTAGATTACCTTTATTATTTGCGCCAATGTTTTGCGCAAGGACTCGTAATGAAAAGTTTAGCTTTAACAAGGATTAATTCTGTAAAAAAAATGAAAAAAAATCGAATAAAAAATATCCTTTCTTACATTTTAATTGGGCTTTTGACCCCGGGACTCGTTCTTGCACAACCTTCAAAAGAACATTTACTCACACATATTGGTAAATATCCTAATTATCCAGGAATTGTGTATGGTACCGGAGCGCAAGCAGAACTCATAAAAAAAGGTGAATATTTAGCAAAGGCTGGAGATTGCATTGCTTGTCACACCAAGCCTGGCGGGCTTCCTTATGCCGGCGGACTACCGATTGTCACGCCCTTTGGTATACTTTATTCGCCAAATATTACTTCTGACAAACGTTATGGCATTGGCAATTGGACCTTAGCTCAATTTTCTAAAGCCATGCGCGAAGGTGTGGCTCCCGACGGCTCTAATTATTTTCCCGTCTTTCCCTATCCTTATTTTAATAAGTTGACGGATAGTGACCTCGCTGCTTTAAAAGCCTATTTTGATGCGACTCCCCCAATACCGCTCAAAAACAAGCCAGTAGAATTGCCTATTCCATTTAAGTGGCGATTTTTGCAATTTTTCTGGAAGCTCATGTTTTTTGATTTCCAAAAGCGTCCTTTTAAGCCAGATCCTCATCAAAGTCCGGAATGGAATAGGGGAGCATACTTGGTGCAGGGATTAGGGCATTGCGGCATGTGCCATACTCCATTGAATCCACTTGGCGCTCCGAAGGAACGTTATGCGCTCACGGGCGGCTTTGGTTCCGGCAGCTATGCTCCGAATATTTCTTTCTCTCGCTTTGTGAATGTTTCAGTTTCTGAAATAGTAAATGTATTCGCGAATAACCAATTAATGACCGGCGGAAAATTAGTGGGTCCCATGGCAGAAGTTGTGCATGATAGTTTAGAATATTTGACCCCCAGTGATCTTCAATCTATCGCTGTTTATCTTAAAACCGTAAAAAGTACTTTGCCCCCTACCACCAGTACTAAGATAACCAGCACTACTGGTCAAAAAATATATGACAAGTATTGTGTAGGTTGCCACGGAATTGGTGCGGGCGGAGCACCTAAGATGGGCGATCCAACAGAATGGGCGCCTAAGATCAAACAGGGTTTCCCTATTCTTTATCAAAATGCCATTCAAGGTATTGGCAATATGCCACCTCGAGGCACTTGTGGTACCTGCAGTGATGATGAAATTAAAGCAGCCGTTGATTACATCGTTAAGAATAGTAAATCTGCTGAGGGGGCCTCGACAAAACCCACTCCGGTAGTGCCTCATCCCTCTGTTGAACTAGGGAAAAATGTTTACGAAAAAGTGTGCGCAGACTGTCACGCCACAGGAAAAATGGGCGCTCCCATTACTGGCGATAAAGTCGTGTGGACAGCACTAGTTAAAAAGAATATGGATGTTCTTGTAGAGCATACCATCAAAGGTTATAAAAACATGCCTGCAAGGGGAGCTTGTAATGCTTGCTCTGATACCGATTTAATTGCAGCTGTCATTTATATGGTGAATCAAAGCCAAACTGGCGGAAATTACAACCTATGGTAGAGCGAAATTGCTCATACAAATATGAATAAAAAAACTAATTATAAAAAAATGGGGATTTCATCTATGCGCTTTCTGTCTGGCCTTAAAATATTATTAAGTGCAGCAGTGCTTTTAGCATCACCAAATCTTTACGCACTCCCTCAAATGAATATGGCGCCAGGCGTGACCCCCATCAGCCGGGAAATGTATTTTCTACATATGACAATTTTTTGGATCTGTGTCGTTATTGGCGTCATTGTGTTTAGTATCATGTTCTACTCGCTCATACGTCATCGCAAATCTCGTGGAGTGAAGCCTGCTACTTTTCATGAAAATTTAAAACTAGAAATTTTCTGGGCAATTATTCCCCTGATAATATTAGTGGTAATGGCATTCCCAGCGACAAAAGTATTATTAAATATGGAAGATGACTCTGATGCAGACATCAATATCAAGGTTACAGGCTTTCAATGGAAATGGCGTTATGAGTATCTCGATGAAGGCTTGAATTTTTTCAGCAATTTAGCCACCCCTCTTGACCAAATACAAAATAAAGCGCCTAAGGACGAATGGTATCTACTAGAAGTGGATAAACCTTTAGTTGTTCCTGTACATAAAAAAATTCGCTTTCTTGTGACTTCTAACGATGTGGTGCATTCTTGGTGGGTGCCACATATTGGTATTAAGCGGGATGCAATACCAGGCTTTATTCATGAAGCGTGGGCGAAAATCGATAGACCCGGAATTTATCGAGGTCAATGTGCCGAACTCTGCGGCTTAAATCATGGATTTATGCCCATAGTGGTCGACGCTCGACCAGAGGCGGATTATCTAGAGTGGGTTAAGGCTCAAAAGTTAGCGGCTTCACAACCCCCTGGCACTGTCCAATCTCCTTCAGCGCCAATGACTAAACCAGAATTAATGAGCAATGGCGAACAAGTGTATACCCGCCTCTGCGCCGTCTGTCACCAACCGACTGGCAAGGGCATGCCACCTGCATTTCCTGCTCTTATAGGTAGTCCCATCACGGTTGGCAAAGTATCTGAACATATCCATATCGTGTTGAAAGGTAAGCCAGGAACCGCCATGCAGGCCTTCGAACTTCAACTCAATGATAAAGATCTTGCTTCTGTTATTACCTATGAGCGAAATGCCTGGGGCAATGACTCAGCGAGCAAGTATGGAAAAGAGGCCGGTGGTTTAATTCAACCTTCGGACATTGCTACGGCTAGAAAACAACTGAATGGTAAATAAGCACTATCGTCATGTGATCTTTTCACCTACGGGTGGAAGGGGTATTTTAATAAAAATTAACAGGAAAAGTTATGAGTGAAGAAGTATTAACGCATGAACACGATCATCACGCTCCTCATGAACCTGGGATTCTTGGCTTTGTAAAACGTTGGGTATTTACAACTAATCATAAAGATATTGGTACCCTTTACCTCTGGTTAAGTTGCCTCATGTTCTTTATCGGCGGCGTTATGGCCCTTTTAATACGGACAGAATTATTTAAGCCCGGTTTACAACTTGTTACTCCTGATTTTTTCAATACCTTAACCACCATGCATGGTCTCATCATGATTTTTGGTGTGGTGATGCCCGCATTTGTGGGTTTAGCGAATTGGCAAATACCCTTGATGATTGGTGCGCCTGATATGGCCTTCCCTAGACTGAATAACTGGAGTTTTTGGATACTGCCTTTCGCCTTCAGCATCCTCATGTCGACCCTTTTTATGGAGGGATCTGCCCCGAATTTTGGCTGGACATTTTATGCGCCGCTTTCTACTACGTATGGGCCTCCTAGCACTGACTATATGATTTTTTCAATCCATCTGATGGGGCTTTCCTCTATTCTTGGAGCCATTAATATCATCGCTACAATTCTTAATTTACGTGCTCCAGGGATGACTTTTTTCAAGATGCCCCTGTTCGTATGGAGCTGGTTAATTACTGCATTCTTATTGATAGGGATCATGCCTGTACTAGCAGGCACCGTCACAATGATGCTAACCGATAGACATTTTGGCACGAGCTTTTTCAATGCCGCTGGAGGCGGTGACCCCACCCTGTTCCAACATTTATTCTGGTTTTTTGGACATCCGGAAGTCTATGTTTTGATTCTGCCGGCGTTCGGTATTATGTCTGAAATTATCCCTACCTTTAGTCATAAGAAGCTTTTTGGCTACCGTTTTATGGTGTACGCCTTAATTTCAATCGCTTTCTTATCTTATATAGTGTGGGCCCACCACATGTTCACGACCGGCATGCCAATTGCTTCGGAACTCTTTTTTATGTATGCGACGATGCTTATTGCCGTTCCTACAGGAGTGAAAGTGTTCAATTGGGTGGGAACGATGTATAGGGGCGCAATCTCATTTGAAACCCCCATGTTATTTGCTATTGCATTTGTATTCCTTTTTACCATCGGTGGGTTTTCTGGGTTGATGCTTTCTATTGTGCCTGCTGATTTTCAATATCAGGACACTTATTTCGTTGTTGCCCACTTCCATTATGTGTTAGTGCCTGGCGCCATTTTTGCAATTTTAGCGGGTGTTTATTATTGGCTGCCTAAATGGACTGGCCATATGTATGATGAGCGTTTAGGAAAATGGCATTTCTGGCTAACCGTTATTTCGCTGAATATCACATTCTTCCCGATGCATTTTCTGGGATTAGCAGGAATGCCCCGAAGAATTCCTGATTATGCTTTGCAGTTTGCCGATTTTAATGCCATCGCCACCGTTGGGGCATTCATTTTTGGTTTTTCACAACTGTTATTCTTAATAAATGTGATCAAAACCGTTCGACATGGTGCTAAGGCATCCGCCAGAGTGTGGGAAGGAGCGCGAGGCTTGGAGTGGACCTTACCTTCTCCCCCTCCTTATCATAGTTTCACAATACCTCCGCATGTGGAGTAGACATTATTGTGAAGACGAGTAATCGTAAATTAGCTCTGCTTCTAACCTTCGCAGCAATAGGTATGTTTGGCTTTGGTTATGCCCTCGTGCCTATTTATAACGTGATGTGTAAATCATTGGGCATTAATGGCAAGCCCAGTAATATTGCACAAGCAGGTGATACCACAATTGACTACTCGCGAACCATTACTGTGCAGTTTTTAGCAACCCGTAACAATTATCTCCCGTGGAAATTTCAACCGATGGAAACCACCGTAAAGGTACACCCAGGTGAAAATAAAAAAGTTTCATTTTATGCTCAAAATGAAACGGACAGCGATATGATCGTGCAAGCAATACCCAGCGTGACTCCGGGACTTGCTGCCAGTCATTTAAAAAAAACGGAGTGCTTTTGTTTTACTAAGCAAATGATGAAAGGTAAACAAGGCATGGCCTGGCCCTTATTATTTCACTTGGACACTGACCTCCCTAAACATATTAAGACGGTGACTCTTTCGTATACCTTATTTGATATTACACAAACGGCAAAAAATATAAAAACCAGTCAAACACCCGGCAGGATTCCGGGATAATCAAATAGAAGAGGACAACATGACACAAGACCATCAGCCTGATCACCCTGAAAAATATTATCTTCCGGAACCCAGCGGATGGCCAATTATTGGCTCTATCGGTTTATTTTGTCTCATGTTTGGCGCAGCTCATTGGCTACATAATAAAGTGATTGGCCCCTATTTATTTGTGGTGGGAGCGTTCATCATTGTTTATATGATGGCGGGTTGGTTTAGAAAAGTAATTAAAGAAAATCAAGCAGGATTACTAAGCTCCAAACAAATGGAAAGATCTTTTCGCTGGGGTATGTGTTGGTTTATTTTTTCGGAAGTAATGTTCTTCGGCGCTTTTTTTGGCGCCCTGTTCTATGCACGCATGTACTCCGTGCCCTGGTTAGGGGGAGAAGGCTCTGGAGTATTAACGCATTTATTATTATGGCCCGACTTTCAACCTAGTTGGCCGCTACTTAAAAATCCTAATCCCGCACAATTTATTGGACCTCAATCCGTTATGGAAACCTGGGGAATTCCTGCCTTAAACACGTTAATATTATTGACGAGTGGTGTAACCATCACGATAGCACATTGGGGAATTATAAAAGATAGACGAGTACAAACCATTCTCTTTCAAGGCCTAACAATTTTATTAGGAATCACCTTTCTATTGATGCAGGTGCACGAGTACACAATTGCCTATACAGAGAAAGGCCTAAAACTTGCCTCTGGAATTTATGGCACCACATTTTTCATGCTCACAGGATTCCATGCCTTGCATGTGACAGTCGGGACAATCATGTTAATAACCATTTTTGGTCGATTACTCGCAGGACATTTTAATTCCGAGCATCACTTTGCCTTTGAAGCAGCAGCATGGTATTGGCATTTTGTTGATGTGGTGTGGCTAGGTCTCTTTATTTTTGTTTATTGGTTATAACTGTGTTGGGAAGCAGCTTCCCAACAGTCTCACGAGGTAGATATAATCATCTATTCAACCGTCCCCGCGACTTGTGCATAGCATTCATAAGCAGCTCAGTAAATATGAACTCCCTGTATAAGTAATCTTCTGTTAATTTATAATTACATCTGAAATCAACCATTTTGGGAAACCTCATGCAACTTAGCGAAGAAGAATTTCAGAGCAAACTAAACAAACTATTTAATGAATTGTTGAATAACTCAGAGGAATCTGCATTACAAGCATTAGATAAAATAGTTTTGTCTCATAGTAACCTATTTCGAGATCACTTACTGCACATCGACATGCTAGCAAATAAAGTTATATTTGGTGGGAGTTTGTTATTCTTTGCCACCTCCAAAAACTACACAGACATGGTTGGAAAATTAATCGAATATGGTCACCCTATTGATGAAGGCACGACGTGTCCTCAGGATATTTATTATGATAAGCAATCCCCCCTGATGATCGCTTGTGAATGGGGGTATATTGAAATCATTAAAATACTTCTTAACAACAATGCCAATCTATTACATACAAGTTCTGCCGGTGTTAGTGCTTTGATGAAAGTCAATTCTGAAACTGTCTGCAAACTTTTACTGACTCATGCTAAAAGTCAAAAAAAATTGATGGAATTACTTTCATTAACAGATAACCAAGGTTTAGTAGCACATAATTATGCTGTATCTCGCGGGGATACAGAGACTGCGAATTTAATTTATACAGAAATCTACATCTATAGCTGTGAAATAGGCAACACAAGCTTTATTAAAGCTTTAACTATAGATGATGCAAAAAACATTAAAGACAAAAACTCACTACATCGCACTCGAATGGGATATTTTGCTTATCCAGAAAAAAGTCATGACTTCGACAGCGCTTGCTCCATACTAAAAAAACTCCCACCCCAGAAAAATACTATAGATTTTGAACCCGAGTATGAACAAGTTTCTATAGAAGTTGCTTGCAACCGACTTTTTGGTAATTCAGTTAACCTAAATAAAATAAGCTCAAAAGATGAAGCCATTAAAAAAGCTATTTCCCAATGCTATTCCTTACTTGAATCACCATTAAATTGCATTAAATATCTAAAATTTCTCAATGATGAATTTTTAAGATACTTCAAAGATAAACATAATACAGATTTTGATTCACTAGCAAACGATTCTTATGATTATGAAATCATTGATGGAACATATTTTCCTATTCCTAATGAAAAATTTATAGGAATACAACAGCGCCATGCGCTTCAAGAGTTTTTAATTCTATTATGTAAAAAATTTGGCTTGGGTGACAATGCTTTTAAATGGATTGGTTTTATCCCAAACACCATTGCAAACAAAATGATAGCAGAGGGAGATTTTATTACTGAATGTACTTTAGGTCCGGGAGTATTTCACAATAAAATGGCTCACATGATACAACGAGGCATATTATTTTATGCTATCAATGATGGAAAAATTACGCTTGAATACACTAGTGAGGGAAAAATCCATTACCTTACATTTAAAGATATTGCCAAAGGGCTTGTGGAATTTAAAGATACAGCTAATGTTCCTTTGTGGGCATCGGTTAGAGATGCGTCAAGTCGTAAAAAAATTAAGTTTTCCGACCCAAGTAGATTAGCCTCTGTAATCATGCGCGATGGTAAAAAATTAGGAATAGAGGCATTATCTGATGCGCTTATAGATACATTCTGCAAAGGCATACTTAAGCTTTTGAGAGCTTATAATGAGCACAAAGAATTTGCAGGCATGAATCTCAATACCTTTATCGAAAAATTAAATGACCTTAATCTGACCGCTTTTGATACACCTAAGCATTTAATTGAGAAGTCGTTATTTTTTTCGGGAAAAAAGAATGAAATAATTCAGTCTACACATGCTTATGGTATTGCCAGAAAAACCTATCACCCCAATTATGATTTTGAGCCCGCCACATTTAAAATTTAGCTAATTTGTATCGGTCGGCTTAAAACTAAATGCAAACGTCGGATCTTCTTGTAATGTCGCGGGACGCGGCAAAAACACTGTGACACCCTAGTGTGGCGCTAGATTCGTCGCATGATAGTTTGTGCATTCGCAAGTTTTATGGGCGCAACGACAATTCCCGTCGTCCTTGGCCACACCCGCTGCTTCTCGCCCACAGGTCCAACAAGAATAATATTAGTTAATTTTGTAACCATTCAGCACTAATTTTTGAATTTTGCTCGAACGTTCAGTTTTGCCCTGAATAGTTACTTAATTTTTTCAATTAATATTGAGTTAATTTAATAATGAGAAGATACCTAAACGGGAACATTTTCCTTTTGGCAACGCTAATAACCTTTAATTTTCAGTTAATTTTAGAGGTTACACTGCCATATTCAAATAAATTGGAACAATGGAGACGCTCTTGTGCAAGAAAAATTATTGCTGGAAAATTTACCTAGCGAACTATTATTTTTTATACTTTTCTTAAGTGGCGATTCACGTTATTTCCTTCGTTTTGCTCGATTAAGCACCACCATGAAGTTCAAGATCAATGCAAATAGTAATAATGGACATAATTCATATTGGTTTCAACTTTGTCTACGCGAACGCCTATTACCAATAAATGATGGTACGAAATACAACCCCTCACTGAGTTATAGAACGCTGTATCAAGAAAATGCCGATAAATTTAAGGAACAAAATGCTAAATTGACGAAGGACCAACGAGAGCTATTTCGATGTATAAAAGCTAATGACCTAACGACTATTGCGCGATTAGAAAGCTCTCTACTTGACAATTTAGATGCTTTGAATCACCAAAATCGCACCCCAGTTTATGTAGCTAGCTTATATGGCAGAAATGAGATTTTACATTTTTTCTATGACCAAATATGCACAAAGGTTTTTTCCAATGCAATAAAAGATAGTAATGGTAGAACTAAATTTTATTGGGCATCTGCTTGTAAGATGGTGTCTTATATTACCTCAAATAGTGATTCGGTCATTATTAATAAAGCCAAGGATAATGGTGCAACACCGCTTTTTGTCGCTGCTGAAAATGGCCACCTTGAAGTGGTTCAAATCTTAATTGATGCCGGCGCTAATAAAGAGGCAGCGAATGATCATGGTGCAACACCGATGTTTGTCGCTGCTGAAAATGGCCACGTTGAAGTAGTTCAAACCTTAATTGATGCCGGCGCTAATAAAGAGGCAGCAATTAATCATGGTGTAACACCGATGTTTGTCGCTGCTCAAAATGGCGAGGTTGACGTGGTGCAAATCTTAATTGATGCCGGCGCTAATAAAGAGGCAGCAACTAATCATGGTGTAACACCGATGTTTGTCGCGGCTCTAAATGGCAAGGTTGACGTGGTGCAAATCTTAATTGATGCCGGCGCCAATAAAAACAAAGCTACTCGCCATAAAGAAACCCCACTTTTTGTCGCCGCTCAAAATGGTCATGTTGGAGTGGTTCAAGCCTTAATTAAAGCGGGTGCGAATAAAAATACAGCGGATGATTGTGGTGAGACACCGCTTTTTGTCGCCGCTCAAAATGGCCACCTTGAAGTGGTTCAAGCCCTAATTAAAGCGGGTGCAGATAAAGATATAACTGATGATTATGGCGACACACCCCTCACCATAGCAAAGGCTGAGATGCAACAAAAAGTTTTTGAGTTTCTTGCCATGTGGAATGCATCACAGTTACCTCACAAGAATATTCCGAGAAAAATAATTTCTATATTAGAAGAAAATATTACATTGGACAACATTGCTTTAGCGGCTATAAAAAAAGCTAAAACATGGTTTTTTTCCAATGCCCCCTTAACTTTGTTAATTCGTGAGCTAAATGAAAAAAGCGTTAATCAAAATGACGTTAGCAAAGAAAATCTAATCGCTCTAATCAAGAGCAAAAGAACCATCATCCCTCAGGAGAAATATGACTTTATTTTGAAAAATATTTTTGAGGATACTGATAATCGGCTTGAATTAGATTCACAGAAATCGCTGAGCAGTTTTACTCATTAAAACATTTAGCGTTTAACTGAAGCAAGTTAAATTGTAAAAAAATCTAGCCGCGAAATTGTAGACCATAAGAAAGTCAGTCTCTGAGAGCGACCATTAATTTACATGTAAAAGTCTGTGCTTCGAATGACAAATCTAGATTCTAGCGATTTAATCTGACATTACCAGACTCATTTTTGCCCCCTGTCTAAACGATATCTTCAACATTATCCTTGATAACTGTTTCCTAGTAAACTAATATAGGGAAATAAGAAAGGAGAAATAGATGTCGGGAAAAAAATCAAGCATTAAGGCAAGTCGCTTGAAGGCGCATATTGGATTTTGGATGAGACTGGTTTCTAACAATGTTTCTCATGCCTTTGCTCGCAGGCTTGAATCAAGTGGTGTCACTGTAGCTGAGTGGGTGATCTTGCGTGAGATGCACAGCAAAGAGGCTGTCACTTCACCTGGCCAAATTGCAGATCTCACAGGTCTTACAAGGGGAGCTGTTTCTAAGCTTATTGAGCGTCTTTTGCAGAAAAGTCTTGTCACCCGTGTTGAGGCGATTGGTGATCGTCGTTTTCAGGATATTCAGCTTACAAACGACGCTATCATTCTTGTGCCTAAGCTAGCAGCACTTGCAGATCAGAATGATGAAGAGTTTTTCTCTATTCTTACGAAGGTAGAGAAAAATCAGCTGATTGCAATCTTAAAAAAGGTAGCAACACATCAACAATTAACTAAAGCTCCGATTGATTAGAGGTAAATACAAATGAATGTTGATTTAATAAATGAAGTTATCAAAGGCTCTCTCGAAGGCTCAATGACCTTCCCGCAAGTGGTAGGTAAGCTTCTCAGTGAAGGGATGGAATCTTATCATGTCGATTTAGTTCGTTCAGAGAATCGTTATTACATGCCATCTGGCGAGACACATGTGGAAACTGTACCCTTTAAACATCCAAAAGCTGCGGAGAAATTTTCAAGCGTGTTAGTTAAAACCGCGATAAAAAGTATACAAGCAGGAAAGATAAACTATAAGCAATTTCTGGATCAAATAATGGAAGCTGGGACAGTGTATTACATCACATATCTCACTGGAAAACGTGTAAGCTATTTCGGGCGAGAAGGAGATTTTCACGTCGAGCACTTCCCCAAAAACAAATGAGGATGATCATTTATAGTCGTCAGTACCATTAGCTTGATAATGCCTGGGCGTCTGGACTGATCGAAACTAATTTTAAAAACTGTCGGATCAAGTCCAGATTTTTACAATTTACATTATGGCGCAGTTTTTTCAGCAGGAGGGTTAGACAAGTCATGTGCCTTATCTGTGTGATTCATAGACATCAAAATGCGGGTCATGTTTGACCCGCATTTTTCTAGTTTATTTGAAAAATCCTTTCTTAATTCCCTCGAATTCTGCCCCAGTTTCATGTCCTTTAGGCCCCGACTTTTTGTCCGGATCGACTTTCGGTTGGATTTCACTCTGGTTCAATAATGTTTCAAGATTCGTGATTATAAGCGGATTAGTCTCAATATGCTTTTCAGCAATCATTCCATTTACAAAGAGAACCATGTGCTTTAGATTGTCATTTGTTACTTTACATTGCTTATACAGTGCCCCCATTTTATAACATGAATCCATCAATTGGGCAGATAATTCGGCAGATTGTTTATCCATGGGAGTTGAATCTTGCTCGGGTTGGTTATTATTGTTTGAATCACCTTTAAACATTTTTGTTAAAGAGGCTATTGCAGTATTCAATTCATTTATTCTTGATTCCCCAGATTTTTTATTCCCCCAAAATTCCAAAAGACCTTTATGAGCAGCTTCAATAGAAGCATACCCGAGATTTTTTTCTGCACTTTGTGCGATTTCATTTAATTTCTTGCTGTTGATAGCTATTTTTTTTTCCAAATCTTGTATGATTCCTTCAAGATCAGAAATTGTTTTTACCTTATAAGCATTTCTTATTTGATCTAATGATTCTTTTTGCATTTTAATCTCCAATATTGGTATGTTTGATTTATAAAATTTAACACTTGTGTAAGTCATGTTCCGCAAAAAATTTTAAGCAGCTAATTTAAAATTACAGAAACACATACAACATTAAGTGCAAGCGTAGAATTGGCATTCAAGCTGACAGATACCACGGACTTACGTCCGTGGAGTTCATTTACATTATGGCGCAGTTTTTTTCAGCAGGGGGGTTAATCATGTCATGTGTATTATCGGTACCGTCAATGGCGGAGATGACACTTTCAATCGCTTTCGTTGGGACTATTTTATAATTTGGGTATTGATATCCACTTTCGACTTTAGTTAGACCAAGTTCCTCTAGCTCGGAATTTTCATAACACTCTTCAATTTCGATCTCAACTTTGATATCACTCAGATTAATGCTCTCTTGAAGCTCAACTTCATAGATAAAAGGCTGTTTGAAAGCCCAATTTGCTTCGATAGCAGTATTCATCGCGGTATAGTCTCTTTTAGCACGCGAGTATTTCTTAGCGTCCTCTAATGACTCAAATACCAACATAGTCTTTTTTGCCACCAGGAATTGGAGGATTTGGTGATGCGAATATTCAATTGCTTTAGCATCCTTCAAACCCAAGAAAGCTGATTTAGTTGTTTGAATTGCTTCAGTTGTCACTGCGTATAGGCTCATATTTTTACTCCACAGAAATGTAAGTTATTAACTATTTCATTGTAACTTTAGAATATTAAGTTTTTCTTAGCCTAAATCAGTAACCAGTACCTTTGCATGGCAACCGCATCAAAAACCCCCTTGACAAACATTTGAGGCTTGAGTTTCCCTGGATTTCGCTACACTACATCCAGGCTACTTTGAGGGTGTTTTAACCTGGAGGAAACGAAGTGTAATCAAGGCCTTATTCAGTTTGATGCGGTTGCCATGGTACCTTTGCACTGGACAATTGTTACTTTAGTTGCTTCCAGTAAGATCGTTTTAATAAATATACTAATATGAATAAAACGCCTAAAAAGAGTAAGACCCAAACACCCAGTCTTTCACGAGTATATTTTTTTGGTTCGCTGGCATATACCAAGAAATTAACCAGATCTTTGATCATTGCGTCAAACTCATCGGGAGGCATGCTGCCTGCTTTGCTGAGCGTTAACACCGAATAATAAGGAAGTTTTCGTGTGAATACTGACGCGTCAGAAAATAAATCTGTTTTCTTTGCTATGAGTTGCTGCTCACCTTGCATACCTACGAATGGATTTGGCATATTACTATTATCTAATAGCAAATTATTAAAGCCGGTAGTCTGTTTGGGGTCTTTATAAAAAACATGTAGATAAGTATATAGCCACCGAGCGCCTCGCACTTTCGCGACTAGCGTTAAATCAGGAGGAGCTGCACCAAACCACCATTTTTGATTTTTATCAGGCATTTTATTGGGTGTAATTCCAGCGGCTTTGGCAATACGATCATGCGCTAAATAATCCATGGAATGGCAGACTAAGCATGTTGACGCAAATGTTTTTGCTCCTCGCTGAATACTTTTTACATCATGCGTATTAATGACAGGTTTTTCTAGCTTGATCGGATACTCTTCGGCGATCACATTCAAATTTATCAATAACAGACATGGAATTAATATTCGTTTTATTAATTTCATCGAGTACAAAATCCCTTTTGAGTTTTCATCATCCTACATTAATCCCAATTAAATAATTTTTTCTGCGTCACTCTTTCTGGAGGCAACTTCGTTTTTTCTCTGCGGGTGTAAAATGGCATTAAAAGGAAAAATAGAAAATAAATTACGGTAAATATGCGACTTATCCATACGCCTGTATCATCCACTGGCTGGGTACCAAAATAACCTAATCCGATAAAGCTGATGACAAAGAGAGTTAATGCAATTTTGGATAAAGTCCCCTTATATCGGATTGATTTCACCGGGCTTTTATCTAACCAGGGCAAAACAAATAATACAGCGATGGACGAAGCTAATGCGATTATCCCAAAAAGCTTATTAGGTATTGCACGTAAAATGGCATAAAACGGCGCTAGATACCACGCTGGAGCAATATGCAGCGGTGTTTTTAATGGATTTGAAGGGACATAATTTTCAGGCTCAATAAATAAACCACCAAAGGTTGGAAAATAAAAAATGATGAGCGCACAAATAAAAATAAAGACCACGATACCCACTAAATCTTTTACAACAAAGTAGGGATGAAAGGGAATACCATCAAGGGGCTTACCTGATGCATCTAATTTATCTTTGATCTCTATTCCATCAGGATTATTTGATCCCACTTTTCTAAGCGCCATTAGATGAAATAAAACTACCAACAAAATAATGAGCGGAATGCCGGTTGCATGATAGGAAAAAAAGCGATGCAAGGTTACCGAAGATACCGAGTAGTCTCCAATAAACCAGACCGCTAATGGTCCCCCGATAAACGGAATGGCCATTATTATTGCACTGATTACTCGACTCGCCCAAAATGACATTTGCCCCCAAGGAAGTACATAACCTGTATAAGCCTCGGCCATTAATAAGATATATAAAACGACTCCAATCAACCACAGGAGTTCTCTTGGCTTACGATAAGAGCCATACATAATACAACGATAAATATGCAGATAAATAACCACGAAGAACGCTGAAGCGCCAGTGGAATGCATGTAGCGTATCAACCACCCTAGATTAACATAGCGCATTGTATTCTCTACTGAACTAAAAGCTTCGTTACCGGTAGGGATATAAAACATGCTCATCCAAATTCCAGTGATAATTTGATTGGCGAGCACCAGGAGGGAAAACGCTCCGAAGTAGTACCAAAAATTCAAATTTTTGGGAGCGTAATATTCAGCAAAATTTTTTCTCCAAAATGAGGAGAGTGGAAATCTAGAATCAATCCAATTAAAACCTTGTTTTAATAGCTTTGTCATAAGTTATCTACTTGTTTTTTTCATGATCCACACCCACTAACAACGTCTTGTCATCAACATAGCTGTAGGATGGAACTTCGAGGTTAATTGGCGCAGGGACACCTTTAAAGACACGTCCTGCCATATCGAACTTTGACCCATGACAGCTACAAAAAAAGCCGCCTGGCCATTGCGGTTCTAGAGATTTTGGATCGGGGCGATAGGTAGGAATACATCCAAGATGGGTGCAAATGCCAACGAGCACTAAGATTTCAGGTTTAATGGAACGAAAACGGTTCCGAGCATAAGTAGGCTGTTGCTCAACTTCAGAGGAGGGATCTCTTAGAAGATCTTCATCGTCTTGCAGACTTTCTAAAGCTTCTGGCGTGCGGTGAATAATCCAGATGGGACGTCCGCGCCACATAACGGTAAGTTGCTCACCCGGTTTTAACTTGCTGATATCCACTTTGATGGGGGCACCGGCTTCGGAAACATCTTCGCTGGGTAACATTGAAGCTACGAAGGGAACGGCGGCGGCTAAAACGCCAACCGCTCCCATGGCAGTGGTTGCTTTAATCAAAAAATCACGGCGTTTTTCATCTACTTCATCAACCATAGTTCCCTCTTGGTCTGAATCTTTATTCTTGCCAGAACATCCCTCTGGCAGCTCTGCCCTAAACTACTAAGTGTCTAATAACGGTAATGATCTGATTTGAAGGGTCCATTCACAGACACCCCAATATAGTCTGCCTGCTGAGAGGTCAATTTTGTAAGTTTGGCGTTTAGTTTAGCCAGGTGCAATTCAGCGACTTTTTCATCAAGATGTTTCGGTAGTATATAAACTCCCACTGGGTATTCATTCAGCCACAATTCGATCTGCGCTAACACCTGGTTGCTGAAGGAGGTAGACATTACAAAACTGGGGTGACCCGCCGCACAGCCTAGATTAACTAATCTGCCTTCGGCCAATATAATAATACGTTTTCCATCTGGAAAAATGACATGATCGACTTGTGGCTTAATATTCTCCCAACGATATTGGCGTAATGAGGCAATATCTATTTCGGAATCAAAGTGACCAATGTTACAAACAATGGCTTCATTCTTCATGGTTAGCATATGTTCGTGAGTAATTACATTGACGTTGCCTGTCGCAGTTACAAAAATATCAGCCATGTTAGCGGCATCATCCATTGTCACAACAGCATAACCTTCCATCGCAGCCTGCAGTGCGCAGATAGGATCCACTTCGGTAATCCAAACTTGCGCTCCCAAACCTTTTAAGGCTTGAGCACAACCTTTACCAACTTCCCCATAACCCAGGACTACCGCTTTTTTACCCGCGATCATCACTGAAGTTGCGCGTTTAATCCCATCTACCAGAGATTCTCTACAACCGTATAAATTATCGAATTTTGATTTAGTTACGGAGTCATTCACATTGATTGCAGGAATTTTTAAAATGCTTTTCTTGGCCATTTCATAAAGAATTCGAACACCCGTTGTCGTTTCTTCGGAAACGCCTTTCACCTGGGTCAATAATTCTGGATAGCGCTCATGCATAAGCTGAGTCAAATCCCCACCATCATCCAGTAATAAATTAGGGCGCCATTCATCCGGAGCAATAATCGTTTGCTCAACGCACCACCAGTACTCCTCTTCTGTCTCCCCCTTCCAGGCAAAGACCGGAGTACCCGTCGCTGCAATCGCTGCCGCAGCATGATCTTGGGTGGAAAAAATATTGCAAGAAGACCAACGCACTTCTGCGCCTAGCAGTTGTAATGTTTCAATAAGGACAGCCGTTTGAATAGTCATATGCAGACAGCCTGCAATCCTAGCACCCGAAAGAGGTTTTTTTCCTGCGTATTCTTTACGGATAGCCATTAAGCCAGGCATTTCTGTTTCAGCAATGGCGATTTCACGACGCCCCCAATCTGCTAAATGTATGTCCGCAACTTTATAATCATTTTCTACTGCAGCAATTGTCATATTAGTCTTCCTTTTCACAAACCAAATCTAATTTAGAAGAGGCGTTTTTAAGCAAATCTACTTTATCGGTTTTTTCCCAGGTGAAACGCTCATCATTACGTCCAAAGTGACCATAACTGGCCGTGGCTTGATAGATTGGCTGTAATAAATTTAGCATTTGTATTATACCTGTTGGACGAAGGTCAAAATGCTCTCTGATTAAACGGATAATTTCTGCATTTGCTATTTTTCCAGTACCAAAAGTATTCACATAAATAGAAACAGGGTCTGGAATGCCAATTGCATAAGAAATTTGAATTTCACATCGGTCAGCTAATCCCGCTGCCACAAGATTTTTAGCAATATAACGGCAAGCATATGCAGCTGAGCGATCCACCTTGGAGGGGTCTTTACCCGAAAAACAACCGCCGCCGTGATGCGCCATTCCGCCATAAGTATCCACCATGATTTTACGACCGGTTAAGCCGCAATCACCTAAGGGACCACCGATTACGAAACGACCTGTTGGATTGATATAGTATCTGGTATTTTTAGTAAGAAAATTGGCAGGAAATACGGGTTTAATAATTTCTTCAATTACCCCTTCTTCTAACATTTTCTGATCAATATCAGGGTCATGTTGTGTCGAGAGAACAATAGCATCAACCCCGACCGGACGATGATCAACATATTGAAAAGTGACCTGACTTTTTGCATCGGGTCTTAACCAAGGCAAGGTGCCCTTTTTACGCATTTCTGCCTGTCTTTCCATTAACCGATGCGCAAAATAAATAGCGGCCGGCATATAAACATCGGTTTCATTCGTCGCATAACCAAACATAATGCCTTGATCGCCTGCTCCTAATTGGGAATCATCACGATCAACACCCATTGCGATATCCGTAGACTGCTTACCTATTGCTGTTAATACAGAGCAAGAGTTACCGTCAAAACCTAACTCGGCTTTGTTATAACCTATTTCATTGATGATTTTTCGCGTGAGCTGCTCGATATCTACCCACGCCTTGGTGGTAATTTCGCCAGCCACTAATACCATGCCCGTTTTAACCATGGTTTCGCAGGCAACGCGACAGAATTTATCTTGTTTTAAAATTGCGTCTAATACCCCATCAGATATTTGATCAGCTACTTTATCTGGATGTCCCTCGGATACTGATTCTGATGTAAATAAATAATTACTAGTCATGTTACCTCTGTGCTCTAGTCCATAAGATGATTGGCGGAAAGTTTAACGAGATTTGAAGATTTTGTCGCGAAAAACTTTCGCCAAATCTAGGTGGTATGAGAGCCAAAGATAGAGAGCTCTTAGCCCAGAGACCCTAATTCTATGGCGACGCTTGCAGGATTGACTATGCCCGTCTAATCTCCTAAGTTAGTTCAATTCGTTTCACCTAGTAGGACATTATTATGTTAGATCCTAAATTTTTTGATAACCTTGCCAAACAACTCTCCAGCAAAATACCGACACAAGTTCACGCATTGCGATCGGAAATAGAAAGTAACTTAAAAAACACCCTGCAAGCTATTTTTTCCAAGCTAGATTTAGTGACACGAGAAGAGTTTGATGTTCAGGCAAGGCTATTAGAAAGAGCCCGAGAACGAATTATCGCGCTCGAAGACAAAATCAAAGCGTATGAGAAAGATAAGTCACTCGACAATTCCTCTGAGAAATAAAGGATGACTAAACGCTGGTAATTTTAGCGGTATTGAATCGTGAATGAGTAAGGTCTAAATTTAATTTCTTATTCACTCTATATTAATATCGTTATGACTGTTGCTGTCACACAAAGCCGCGCCTCCATCGGCATTCACGCCCCCATGGTCACCGTTGAGACACATATCTCTAAGGGATTGCCAGGTTTTCATATAGTGGGGCTGCCCGAAACTGCCGTAAAGGAAAGTAAGGAGAGAGTCAGAAGTGCAATTATTACGTCACATTTTGAGTTTCCTTCTCGAAGAATTACGATAAATTTAGCACCGGCCGACTTGCCCAAACAAGGGGGTAGATATGACTTATCTATTGCCCTGGGAATTTTGGCAGCCTCAAGACAAATCCCTCCCGACAAACTCTGTGATTATGAATTTGCTGGTGAATTGGCTCTTTCTGGAGAGCTGCGCCCTATCAAAGGCATATTGCCCCTCGCGATCGGCACGAAAAACGCCGGCCGAAGCTTAATTCTTCCATTTGAAAATGCTGCAGAGGCCCATTTAATTAAAGGAATAAAATTGTTCCCAGCCAGACATCTTTTAGATGTTTGCAGCCATTTCTTAGAGAGGACTATTCTGACGCCACATCCCGCCCTTCCGTACAGCGCTCCGCAAATTAGCTACCACGACTTAAAAGAGGTGCGCGGACAACATCATGCAAAAAGAGCATTAGAAATTGCGGCTGCGGGTCAACACAGCCTCTTGTTAGTGGGCCCCCCCGGCGTCGGCAAAACAATGTTGAGTAATTGTTTACCTGGGCTTCTTCCTCCAATGTCAGAGGAAGAAGCGATTGAACTGGCCGCCATTCAGTCTATATCTGGCATGAGCATAAACTCAACAAACTGGGCTAAGCGGCCCTTCAGAGCACCCCATCATAGCGCGTCTTGTTATGCCTTAATCGGTGGCGGCAATCCTGCCAAACCCGGCGAAATATCGTTAGCTCATCACGGCGTGCTTTTTCTAGATGAATTACCTGAATTTAAACGTCAAGCTCTCGAGGCGTTACGCGAACCCCTTGAAGCAGGATCAATATCCATCTCTAGGGCTAATTTTCAGGTACAATATCCCGCCAAATTTCAGCTTATTGCTGCGATGAATCCTTGCCCTTGCGGTCAATACGGCAACCACAATGCAGACTGTGTTTGTTTGCCCGAGTCGATCAAAAAATATCAAGCTCGCATTTCAGGCCCTCTTATGGACCGGATAGATATTCAAGCCGAATTACAATTACTGCCTTCATCATTATTCATAAACCATGTTAACGAAACGACGTCGAGTCAAATTGTAGCTGAACGAGTTCGATGTGCGAGAGAAATTCAAACCCAGCGGACGGGTAAACCAAATGCTTTATTGCGTAATAAAGAAATTGAGAATTTCTGTGGATTATCACAGCAAGATGAAGTATTTATTGAACGCTATATGCAACAACAAAAAATTTCAGCAAGGGCTTATTACAAAATTCTAAAAATAGCACGTACCATTGCAGATCTAGAACCCTCCCCCTTGATTAAGGGTGAGCATCTAAAAGAAGCTTTTTCTTATAGAGTATTAAAGAATTACCAAAAAATTTAATAAGGCATGCGGCTAAAGGGCGCGCCTTTTTTACAAAGGAGCCACCTTACATTACTATAAGTTTTTAGATACAAAGTAAATCACCTATGGAGACCGCTATGTCACGTGCTGTTGCGATCATATTGTTTATCATTGCCCTCATCTTAGTTTATATCATTGCGACTTATAACCGTCTTATTGCCATGATTGAAGCCATTCGTAATAACCAAAAACAAATCGACATTCAATTAGATCGACGTTACAAAGTGTTTGAATCGCTTATCAATGTGATTCGAAAATATATGGATTATGAAAAAACCACTTTAAAAGATGTCGTCGCATTACGTGCACAAGCACAAACGGCGCATATGCAAGGTGATGAAAAAACACGTATTGAAGCTGAAAACAAAATTTCACAAATTGCGGGTGGCATAAATTTAGTATTTGAGCAATATCCAGACCTTAAAGCTAATCAAAATGCACTACAACTCCAAGAGGAAATCGTCAACACAGAAAATAAATTGGCTTATGCAAAGCAGGCATTAAATGACAGCATTGAACAATACAATGCGAAAAAGAAATCATTTTTTGCCCTTGTAGTGGTTAGCTTGTTTAAGAATAAATTAGATTTTGACTTTCCTTATTGGCAGCTGGATGAAAGCACAGTCAAACAAAGAGAAGCATACACCGTGCAGCTCTAAGTCGAGATTAGAATGGATCAAAAAAGCTTAAACCCTACGACCGCTGACTGGCGTAAGATTATACGATTAAATACACGACGCACCTATTTTGTTATATTTTCTTTCGTCGTAATCTACTTAGGGTTAGGCTTTTTCGTCGACCTCTACCTGGCTGGTAATAAATATCCAAATGTGAACCTCTCACAGCTTTTAAATGCCTTGATTCATTTTGACATTTTCCCCACGGCAACAGTTGTACTCGGCGCACTTGCTGTCATCGCGGTTTGGATTACATTTGCATGGCATGACACCCTGATGCTTCTTGGCACCGATTATCATGAAATTACGCCTGAATCGGCACGTTCTACTCAAGAATTACAACTGTATAATGTGGTAGAGGAAATGAAAATCTCTGCTGGGCTAAAATTTATGCCTAAAGTCTATGTTATTGATGCCGATTATATGAATGCCTTTGCTACGGGATACAGTGAAAAATCTGCCATGGTTACTATTACGCGAGGCTTGCTTACTAAATTAAATCGTGCGGAATTACAGGCAGTAATGGCGCATGAACTTAGTCACATTCGTCACCTCGACATAAAGCTTACCTTGATGGCAGCCATTCTGGCCAACATTACGCTTATCGTTATTGATATTTTATTTCGCGGAGCTTTATATGGCGACGCCAGTCGTAATCGTGATGGGAAAAACAATAATGGCCGATTATTTTTTATAATCATGATACTGCGAATTTTATTACCGATTGTCACCCTGCTATTAATCTTCTATTTAAGTCGTACTCGAGAATACATGGCCGATGCCGGCTGTGTGGAATTAATGCGCGATAATCAGCCCCTGGCCAATGCATTATTAAAAATTCATAATGATCATGTTGATAATAAAGAGCGTTATGCCGCGGATTATAAAAATACACCTCATGAATCAATACGCCGTGAAGCCTATATTTATGATCCTAAACAAGCTGGCATATCCAACATGCAATCTATTTCAGACTTATTCTCAACCCATCCAAGTATTAATAAGCGCTTAGCGGCTTTAGGGTTTAAAAAAAAATAGTACTAGGCGAATAATGTAATAGAAGAATTATGCGCTCGCTTGATAAACGATGCGTCCATCCACAATTGTGTATTTGATTTTTCCTTGCAATTCACCTGCAGCAAAGGGATTATTTGTACCGTACCTTTGTAATTCCTGCTCCGATAATACCCACGTTTGGTTAGGATCAAAAATCGTAATATTGGCAGAAGTATCCACCGTTAAATGTCCTGCATCTATTCCTAAAATGGCCGCAGGAGCTGAAGTGATGAACTCTATCACATTCAATAATGAGATACTTTCTTCTCGTGCTAAGCGTAAGGCCAGCGGTAATAGTAATGGCCAAGATGCAATGCCTGGTTCTGAATCTTGGAAAGGGACCTGCTTAACTTGCTTGCTCAAATTAATCTGGTCTGACGTTATCGCTTCTATGTGACCCTCTTTGATTGCTTTGCGCAAACTATTTAAATCTGATGTGCTACGGAAAGGAGGTTGTACGTGGCAAAGACCATTCTCTAATCGCACTTCATTTTCAGTTAGATATAATTGATGAATAGCCACATCACTTGTAATAGGCAGTTTTTTATTCGCAGCAATAAGTAATTCCACGGACTTCGCTGCGGAAATGCGACCAAAGTGCGCCTTGATTTCTGTTGCTTCGATTAATAACAACTCCTTCGCTAAGGCAATTGTTTCAGCAAGGACAGGAATACCAGCAACACCAATACGTGCACTAACCGCTCCCTCGTGCATAAACCCTTGTTGACTCAAATAATAGTCATTGGGAGTAATGAAGATCTTTAAATCGAGCATTGCAGCATAATCATAACAACGCCGACTGACTAATGTATTGCTTGAATTGAGAGTGCCGGGCGTAAAACCAATACAGCCGGCGTCCTTAAGTAAACTCAATTCACTGAGTCGTTGACCTTGTTGATCCTGAGTCAAACTGCCAATAAAATAAGGCTTCGCTAGCTTACTGCCCGATAACTGGTTTAAATATTTAATCTCTTGGGGCGAGAAACTACGCTCCTTAATGAAGGCATTAGTTGCAAAATGAGTGATTCCAGCTTCTAGGGCGAGCCTAAGATTCTGGGTAAAAGTGTTTTCCCACCGCGCGCCCTTGGTGACATTTGCATTTAAGTCCACCAATCCTGGGCAGACAATATAATTTTTTGCATCAATAACATGATCTGGTTTAAACCCGTCCAAGTTAGCTGCTCGGGCTATAATGCGCCCGTCTTGAATATAAACATTGGTGTTTTCATCTACTTGATTCTTAGGGTCAATAACTCGCGCGTTTAAAATCGCTATTTTCATAGTGTTACCTTCGGGTTCAATAACACAGTCATTGCAGCCATTCGCACAGCCACACCGAATGAAACTTGTTTCAGGATTATGGAATGGGGACCATCTGCAACAGTAGAACTAATTTCAACCTCGCGATTGATGGGTCCGGGGTGCATGACAATTACATCTGGCTTGGCTAATTTTATTGTAGACTCATCAATTCCATATAAATAACGATACTCGGTTTCACTTGGAAGATAGACACTCGTCATCCGTTCTTTTTGTAATCGCAACACCACAATAACATCTGCATTTTTAATTCCGTCATCTAACTTATAAAATACATTCACTCCAAGATTTTCAATTTCTTTGGGCATCAATGTTTTCGGACCTACTAGACATACCTCTGCTGTGCCCAAGGTATTTAGTCCGTGGATGAGTGACCTCGCCACTCGAGAATGCAAAATATCGCCTACGATTGCTACCTTAAGTCCCGCAAAATGTTTCTTATACTGTTGAATGGCAAATATATCTAATAAGCCCTGAGAAGGATGTTCATGACACCCATCTCCTGCATTAAGAATTGAGGCCTTTGTTTTAAGATTATTTGCTAAAAATTCTGCAGCGCCACTGCTTTGATGGCGAATGATAAATAAATTTGCATCCATCGCACTTAAATTATCAATAGTATCTAAAAGACTTTCACCTTTTTTAGCCGATGAGGTTTCAGCATTAAAATTAATGACATTTGCACCTAAGTGATTGGCCGCAATTTCAAAACTACTGCGCGTGCGCGTACTGTTTTCATAAAATAAATTGACTACTGTTTTACCCGCAAGGATGTTTTTATTTGCTGGAGCATTGGGTAACTCAAAAAAATGTGCGGAATATTTTAATATTAGTTCGATTTGATCTTGTGTAAGCGACTCCAAATCAAGAAGATGCTTCATACCTATTCCTTGCGATCTTTAATATTTGATCTCATCCAGGCTTCTAACATCAACTTCGCAGCAAAGCTATCGACCGATATCTGCTTTAATGCTTTATAGCCTCCAAGTTCAAACAATTGCTGCCGCGCCTCTAGCGTCGTTAGTCTTTCATCTATTTCGTGGACGGGAAGGTTAAACTGATTGTTTAATTCTTTGGCGAATCTTTTTGCTTTAAAGGTAACTGATTGGGAACTGGAGTCCATGTTTAAAGGAATGCCCACGATAAAACCAGCGGGGTGCCATTCGTCAATCAAAGCTGATATCCGACTCCAATCGGGCAAGCCTTTATTCACAGATAAACAATTTATTGGATTCGCTGTCATAGTAATGGTTTGGCCCACTGCAACCCCCATTTTTTTAGTTCCGAAATCAAAAGCAATGAAGGTGAGACTTCTCTCCTCTGCCACTAACCATGTCCAACATCGGAAGACAGCCGGTCAAAATCCACTCCCAATTGCATAGCGGAGGCTTTCCATCTTTCCTTGTATGGAAGCTGAAACAAAATTTCAGGATTCACATCAGAAACCATCCAAGCGTTATCAGTAATTTCTTGCTCGATTTGGCCCTCTTTCCAGGCAGAGTAGCCTAGGCAAACCAGAATATTATCGGGCTTCGATTCAACTATATTTTGGAGTACTTCTTTAGAAGCGGAAACAGTAATCTTCTTCTCTTCATCTATAACATCTCCTGGGCAAAGCTCGGGATGGGTATGAATGATAAAACCTTGTTCGGAAGCCACCGGGCCTCCCAACATCACTTTGTTTTCATCCAGCTCTGAGTTGGTCAAAGGGATATTTAAATGTTGTAGTATCTCCCCTAAGGAGATATCGAGGGGTTTATTGACGATCAAACCCATTGCACCCTTATCGGAATGTTCAAACAATAAAATGACAGTTTGATGAAAATAAGGGTCGTTTAGCGTTGGCATTGCGATTAGGAAGCGATTTTTAAATGTTTCTGTGGCCATCTTAAATCTTCTCAATTTAGCTTTATCTTCGTAAACCATTATGATGATGATGATTACCCATAACAGTTACATCAAATGTTTATATAGTCTATACCATGAAGTGTCAATTTCTGTAATAATTCATCAACTTTAATCCCACGCACTCGAGGAGAATTTTGATGAATGATGTCACTACCTTAGGCCGTAACGTCGATCTTCCTGCCGCTGAATTAGTTGATAAAGCAATACTCCGTGAAGAAGGCGTCCTCAGTGCCAATGAAGCACTTACAGTTAATACCGGCGCTAGAACAGGACGCTCACCTCGAGATCGTTTCATCGTTAAAGATGCTGAAACCACAAACAGCGTGGACTGGAACAATATCAATCAACCCTTTGAAAGGGCAAATTTTGATCGTCTTTGGGCCAGCGCTTCTGACTTTTTAGAAGACAAAGAACACTTCGTTTCACATTTGTGGGTGGGCGCTGAGCCTACTTATGCCTTGCCAGTCACGGTCATAACAGAACTGGCTTGGCATAATTTATTTGCTCAAAATTTGTTCATTCGTGAAGCGATGGGGGAATGGTCAGAAGGAAAAAACTGGACCGTTTTAAATGTCCCCAGTTTTAATGCTGAACCTCAACGCGATCATACTAATAGCGAGGCAGCGGTCATCTTAGACATGACTCAAAAACGAATTCTTATTTGCGGGACGCTGTACGCGGGTGAGATGAAGAAGGCCATGTTCTCCGTTTTAAATTACATCCTGCCCGCCTATGATGTGCTGCCCATGCACTGCGCAGCTAATAAAGGGCAACAACAAGATGATGTGGCCTTATTTTTTGGGCTATCAGGCACAGGCAAAACCACCTTATCTGCAGATCCTGAGCGTTATTTAATTGGGGATGATGAGCACGGATGGAGCAAGGAAGGCGTTTTCAATTTTGAAGGGGGTTGTTACGCCAAATGTATCAACTTGTCGCAGGAAAATGAGCCCGTAATCTGGAATGCAATTCGTTATGGCACCATCATGGAGAATGTCACCCTCCATCCAGAAACAGGCGAACCGCTCTATGCAGATGATAGCTTAACCCAAAATACGAGAGCGGCTTATCCGCGCGAGTTCATCCCTTTACGTGTCCCTGAAAACCGGGCCGGCAAACCCAAGGCGGTTATCTTTTTGACCTGTGATTTATATGGCGTCCTCCCTCCCGTTTCTTTGCTAACTAAGGAACAAGCGGCCTATCATTTTTTAAGCGGTTACACAGCCCATGTCGGTAGCACCGAAGTAGGCAGCGCCTCAGGAGTTGCCCCCACTTTTAGTACTTGTTTTGGCGCACCCTTTTTTCCACGTCCAGCTCAAGTCTATGCAAATTTGTTAATGAAAAGAGTTGAAGAAACAGGCAGTCAAGTTTACTTAGTAAATACAGGCTGGACCGGAGGAGCTTTCGGCAAAGGCGGTAAGCGATTCTCCATCCCGACCACGCGTAGCATTATCCGTGCCATTTTATCTGGAGAACTTAGAGATACACCGACTGAAGTATTATCTGGTTTTGATCTTCGAATACCTACCCGCGTCGAGGATATAGACCCCCAAATTCTAAATCCAAAAAATACCTGGGCTGACTCCGAAAACTTCGAAACGGAAAAACAAAACTTAATAGAAAAGTTTGTGAATAATTTTAAGAAGTTCAAAGTAAGCGATGAAATACTGAACGCTGGCCCGGATTTAAAATGATGAAACATCCTAGCATTGCTTTCATTGGCGCAGGCAATATGGCCAGCAGCCTCATAGGTGGCTTAATTGCGGATCGATATCCAGCAAATAAAATCTGGGCCTCTAATCCTAAGCAAGATGAGTTAAGTCAGTTGCAGGAATGTTTTGAAATTCATGTGACACCGGATAATAGAGAGGCAGCCAATGCTTGCGATATATTGGTTTTGGCAGTGAAACCGTCACTGCTCAAATCGGTTATTTTAGAAATAAGCGACATTCTTCGTGAACGAAAACCTTTAATTATTTCAATTGTTACGGGAATCCGTTCCGAGACCATCATGAAATGGGCAGAATGTAATACGCTGAGTATCGTTCGATGTATGCCTAATACTCCGGCCTTACTACGTTGTGGCACCACTGGATTGTGCCCTAACGCTTACGTTTCTGAGGAAGAACAAACTACTGCGGAATCTATTTTACGCTCAGTGGGCGTGACCGTTTGGTTTGATGACGAACAAGATCTAGATGTCGTCACGGCCCTCTCCGGCTCGGGGCCCGCCTACTTTTTTTTAGTAATGGAGGCGATGATAGAGACCGCAACTGCCTTGGGACTCGACCCTGAACAGGCTCAACTCTTGACTGTTAATACTGCAATTGGTGCGGCACGTATGGCATTAGAAAGCGGTAAAGCTGTGCATGTTTTACGAGAACAAGTCACCTCCCCCGGAGGAACAACTGAACAAGCCATTGGTGTGCTCGAGTCCGGTGGTATTAGGGATTTGTTTGCTCGAGCCTTAATTGCCGCAAAAAATAAAGCCTCTGAAATGTCTCAATTACTGGAATAAATAATTTGGAATCGCAGCTGCTCAATTTTATTAGAACACTCATGGATTTCTTGGTTACCATTTCATTTGATTTGATAATTTTTGTCATAATTTTTCATTTTCTACTAGAGTTAATGGGAACACATTACCACCATCCGGTGAGGCAACTTATTCTTCGATATACTCGGCCCTTGCTGGATCCTCTTCATAAAATTTTCCCTAACTATCGAAATATAGATCTTGGATTACTATTCTTATTATTTTTGTTAGAAAATATTAAGCTGCTATTACTACTGTTATTAACCTGGCAATTTCCAAATCTAGCTTTATTGTTTCTGTGGAGCATATTTCTGCTCATCAATACTTTTATTAATTTTTATTTCTTTGCGGTTTTATTTCGTTTACTCATCAGTTGGGTGATCCCAATTTATTCTAATCATCCAGCCACCCAATTATTATTCTTATTTACTGAGCCTCTTCTTAAACCTATTAGGCGGCGACTTCCTACAATTAAAGGCTTTGACTGGACCCCTATAATCGTTATTATTGGGTTGAAAATTTTGACTATGCTTGTAACGTATACATTAATGCTCCTAAATGCTCCCGCCATCATATTGTGACTAAATGAAAAATCTGCTCACAAAAATGGCATCATCGCTTGAAATTTTTATTTGCGGCACATATTCTTATGTTCTCGCTAACAACTGAGGAACCTTTATGTCAGAAAACACTCACGCAGTGACCGATCAAAGTTTTGAGAAGGACATTTTAAAATCAGATGTTCCTGTACTCGTTGATTTTTGGGCAGAGTGGTGCGGACCTTGCAAGATGATCGGCCCGATCCTTGAAGAAATAGCGAAAGAAAGAAAGGGACATTTGATCGTAGCTAAAATCAATATTGATGAAAATGCTGAAGCGCCTGTTAAATACGGTGTTTTGGGCATTCCAACCCTTATTCTTTTTAAAAGCGGCAAGGTTGAGGCAACAAAAGTAGGTGCGCTCACCAAATCACAGCTAAATGCTTTCTTAGACGAACATTTATAATTAGCCGCAGGGCTTTGTAACATAGGTTGCAAAAGATTTATAATGTGTCTAGAATTGCTGAGTCTTCAATTTACCACCTTCCAGTGAGTTCCCTTTTAATGGTTTTTCTGGGCACCCCCCCTCTGAGTAAGGTCATGTATTTTAATAATCCAACCAAAAGTAAATAACTATGCATATAAATGAACTAAAGAAAAAGTCTGCTGCTGAACTTCTGACGATGACAAAGGAAATGAGCATCTTAGATATGGGACGGGCAACAAATTCTGCCATGATCGTCGCATTAATGAGCGAATACGCTAAACGCAATGTCGAAGTGCATGGCGATGGTGTCCTTGAAATTCTTTCAGATGGTTATGGATTTTTGCGTTCACCCGAAAGCTCTTTTATGCCTGCTCAAGATGACATTTATGTCTCTCCTAGCCAAATTCGAAAGTTTGGCTTACGTACCGGCGATATGGTGTCAGGAAAAATACGGCCCCCGAAAGAAGGCGAGCGTTATTTTGCATTGCTACAAGTTAAAGACATTAATTTTGATACACCAGACAAGGCTAAAGATAAGATTCTCTTCGAAAACTTAACGCCATTATTCCCCAACGACCGTATTGTTATGCAGCGCGGCAATGGCAGTACCGAAGATATTACCGCTAGAGTTATTGATTTAGTTTCTCCCATTGGTAAAGGTCAACGCGGCCTGATTGTTTCACCTCCTAAAGCAGGTAAAACAATGATGCTACAAAACATCGCCCAATCAATTACCATGAACCATCCCGAATGCTACCTAATTGTGTTGCTCATCGATGAACGACCAGAAGAAGTAACTGAAATGGAGCGCTCTGTTAAGGGTGAAGTTATTGCGAGCACGTTCGATGAACCTGCGACACGCCACGTTCAAGTTTCCGAAATGGTCATTGAAAAAGCTAAACGTTTGGTAGAACATAAACATGACGTTGTTATTCTGCTCGATTCCATCACCCGATTAGCACGTGCTTACAATACTGTCATCCCTGCATCAGGAAAGGTATTAACCGGGGGCGTTGACGCTAATGCATTGCAAAGACCCAAACGATTTTTTGGTGCAGCGCGAAATGTTGAAGGCGGCGGCAGTCTCACGATCATTGCTACCGCATTAGTAGAGACTGGCTCAAAAATGGATGATGTTATTTACGAAGAATTTAAAGGCACAGGGAATATGGAATTACATCTTTCCCGCGAAATCTCCGAAAAACGTGTGTTTCCTGCTATCGATATCAATCGGTCTGGAACCCGACGTGAAGAACTCATCACGAAGCCTGATGAACTTCAAAAAATGTGGATACTGCGTAAAATTCTGCATTCTATGGATAAAGTTGCCGCTATTGAATTCTTAATCGATAGACTTAAAGGACGCAAAACTAACGAAGAATTCTTTGAAGATATGAAAGGCAAAGGCTAGGCTCTACTCATACTAGCGCAGTAGCTCAAGCACGAGGTCTCTTGCATGCAGTACCAAGATTTACGTGATTTTTTACGAATTTTAGAGCAACAACAAAAACTGAAGCGCATTAGTCTTGAAGTTGATCCTCGATTCGAAATGACCGAGATTAGTGATAGAGTATTACGCCAGCAGGGTCCCGCCTTACTTTTTGAAAATCCCAAAAACAATAAGGTGCCTGTACTCACTAACTTATTTGGCACAGTTGATCGCATAGCGTTAGCCATGGGCCAAAAAGATACCCATGATTTACGTGAATTAGGCAAATTGTTAGCGTTTCTAAAAGAACCTGAGCCCCCTAAAGGCCTTAGAGATGCCTGGTCTAAAATTCCTATTTTTAAGCAGATTTTAAATTTAAATCCTAAGATACTTAAAAAGGGCAGCTGCCAACAAAACATCTTACTGCAGAACGAGGTAGACCTTACTCAGTTACCCATACAAACCTGCTGGCCTGAAGACATAGCCCCGCTTATTACCTGGGGGTTGGTCGTCACCAAGGGGCCGCATCACGCACGTCTTAACCTTGGCATCTACCGTCAACAACTTCTCGCAAAAAATAAACTGTTGATGCGGTGGCTACCCCACAGGGGAGGCGCTCTCGATTTTAAAATGTGGCAATCTGCCCATAAAGGTCAACGATTTCCCGTCGTTGTCGTGATCGGAGCAGACCCCGCAACCATGCTGGCAGCAGTAACTCCTATTCCTGATACGCTCTCTGAATATGCATTTGCAGGATTACTTCGTGGCGCTAAAACAGAATTGGTCCCGTCAACGCTTCATCCTGAACTATTAGTACCCGCGCAAGCTGAAATTATCTTGGAAGGCTTTATCGAACCGGATGAACTCGGCGATGAAGGTCCGTATGGGGACCACACAGGATATTATAATGAAATAGAAAAATTTCCCGTGTTCACGGTTGAATGTATGTCATTTCGTGATAATCCTATTTATCAAAGCACGTATACTGGTCGTCCTCCTGACGAACCTGCGATATTAGGCCTAGCCCTGAATGAACTATTTGTTCCTTTATTACAAAAACAATTTTCAGAAATTGTGGATTTTTATTTGCCCCCCGAAGGATGTTCTTATCGTTTTGCAGTAGTCAGTATCCGCAAACAATATCCAGGCCACGCTAAACGGATCATGTTTGCCATTTGGTCTTTTCTGCGACAATTTATGTATACCAAATTTATTATAGTGGTGGATGAAGACATCGACGCACGTAATTGGCAGGAAGTCATTTGGGCAATGTCGACTCGGATGGATCCTGCACGAGATACTGCAATCATTGAAAATACCCCGATAGATTACCTCGATTTTGCCTCTCCCGTATCTGGACTAGGCTCAAAAATGGGTTTTGATGCCACGAATAAATGGCCCGGAGAAACTCATCGCGAATGGGGGCGACCAATTGCAATGTCTGCTGAAATCAAAAGTAAAATTGATCTTATGTGGAATGAGCTTAAACTTTGAATGAGGCGGCGGTTTTAAAATATAATGTAGCGAGCCTTCACAGACTCACCGCTACTCATATTCAGCTACTGATCACCCCTGATGATGCACCCATGTCCTACAAAGCGGGGCAGTATTTGAAAATAGCGTATCCCCACGGAGAATTCATGCCTTTCTCCATTGCTAATTCCCCCACGGGCAGCAACGAGATTGAATTGCATATCAGGGTTGCTCCTGATGACTTGGACACGGAGCAATTTATTGAGCTTGCTGCTACAACTAAGCAAGTATTAATAACAGGTCCCTTTGGGGATTGCGCATATCCTAAAGAAAATAGTAGACCTTTAATTATACTTGCCGCAGGGACAGGTTTTGCCCCTGCAAAAGCAATTATTGAAAAAATTATTGAAATGAAGGACGTCACCCGAGAGTGTCATTTATATTGGTCTGTTAAACAGTCGGTGGATTTTTATTTACCTGACATGCCAAAAATTTGGCAAAATGCCCTGATTAACTTTCACTATGTGCCGATTATTACCCGATCTGAAAAACTGCCTAAAACAACTATGTTGGAAGCAGTCCTTCGCGATATTGGTAATTTTTCTCTTTATGATGTGTATGTATTTGGGCCACACGCTCTTGCATTAAACACATTACAATTATTAAGCGAGCGGGGTTTAAAAAAAGAAACGTTGTTTACGGATGTTCTATAGCCAAGTTATACAGTATTGAGGCCTTTGCGATAATAGTTAAGCGCTCTTTCATTTTCACCTAATTTTTCATAAACAAGTCCGAGGGATGAATAGACTTTTGACACCGGCTGAATTCTTAAACTATGTTCAAAATAATCTCTCGCTTGGCCCCATAAACGATTGCGCAAACATAATGTGCCCATTGCTCGTAATGAAGCGGCATCTTCTGAATGTTGCTTAAGGTATTTTTCACCGATGGCTAATTGTTTAACGGGATCTTCAGGCCGAGTAGTGACGTAGTATTCCATTAATTTGCCAGTAAAGTTTGTCTTTAATTCTTGTCGTATCAATTTTTCTGCTTCGCTGGTTCGGTTCCATCGATTAAGTTGATTTGCATAGGCGATAATTACATCCGTGTCATGACGCAAATACTTTGGCATTCTGTTCCAAAGGAGTTGAACTTGGGGAAACTCTACAAAATACTGATCTTGAAGCGAATGTAGATAAGCTTGTTTTTCGATCTCTAGATATTTTTCTGGGGCAAACACTTTATTTTTCTTGAGTTCTTTTAACAATAATTGCAGATGAGACCAATCTTTTAATTGTAAATATGATTCAGCCTGCAACATGAGAAGATAAGGATCTTTGGAATGTTGTTCTTTTATATTAAGTAATAAAGTTAATGCTTGTTCTGGATAATTATTTTTTAATAAAAATTGCGCCCGAATAATATCGGCAACATAGCCATTTTTTTGATCTTTTTGCTTAGCTTGTAATAGATAGCGATCACGTTTTTCCGCTGAATGTTGTTCATCTGCCGCTTGCGCAGCGAGGGCGTAACTAACAAAGGACAAGCCTTTGTTTTTGGTGCTCTTTAATAAATAGGTTTCTGCCTTGGTCCATTTGCCTCTTAACAATTCCACATAGCCTTTATTCAGCCGTTTAATGCCCTTTCGATCTTGATATTTATGCCACCAATGTTCAATACGTGAGGGCAGATGTACAGTATTTCGCAGCAGATTAAGCAGCAAATGCAATAAAAAGAAAACCAAGAGAAACGTTAACACAAGAAACCACGTACTCGTTTCAATGGCCCATTGTTTATATAGGACAATAATGTAGCCAGGATGTGCGTAAATGGTTGAACCCAGCCAAACAGCGCCTAATATCAGTAAAAAATAAAAAATCAGTTTCTTCATGAAGGTAACGCTCTTGGAATAGAATTAGTCGGAGCTGGAGTAATCATATTTTGTTTTGCTGATTCAGTTAATGTTTGCTGCGTATTACGAATGTAGGCTTGCAACAAGGTCATTGTATTTGAAAGGTTGGGCACATCAGGCTTAATATTCACTTGCTGCAGGTCTGTCACCATTTGTATCAGACTTGCACCACGAGCATTACGCGCAAAATATTTTTGTAATTCCTTTTTTGCTGCTTCTAAACTGAACTGATAGAGTGCTGGGTTTTGATGAAGCACAGCCCATTCAGCCTGTGTTAGTTTAAGACGAATATTTTCAACAATATAGACTTGGTGTTCGGGCGAAGGCATCGGCTCTATAGGTTCTTGCAAACGCCGTATCGTTAACACTCCTTTTAGACTGCGAAACACATCCATTAATTTTTCTTTCCAACTTTGATTCGTTTGAGCTTTCTTTAAGTGGGGCTCTAAAGGAATGATAGGAATGGTGGATAGCGTCGCAACCTGATCACCCATTGCAGAAAGTCGCGCGATTATGGCAGCGATATCCACTTTTGGAATGGAATTTAATGTAGTCAGTTCTCCCACTAATGATTTCCGAACGGGAGTGATAGTAGGGTCATTGATTTGTTCAAGTTTTCGATCAGCCTCTTGCAGCAACTTTGATGCAAAATCAATATTATTCTGAAAGATCAAATTATATTGAGCAAAGGTCAACAAATGCTGAGCTTCTTCTGCTGTCATAATAGAATTTCTTCTATCTTCTGATTGCGTTCGAGCAACCAAAGCATTAATCATCTTTTGATGATTATTTAATTCGGCAGTGAATTGCGATAATTTTGTCTCTACCGTTTGTACGAGTTGATGCTGTAAAGAGGCTTGTTCATTTTTTTGGAGTTGCCAAAAGAAAAGTTGAGAAGCTAATCCAATAATAGCGACAAGCAGCGCTAATAGCGCAGTAAATAAAATCCAACCTACTTTAGGCAGTTTTGGTGCATTTGAAGGTGTTTGTGTTTGCGGTTCAGCTAGCGATTTTTCTGGTTCCTGCATTCGGTATATCCCTAATTCACTTTGGTGATTGGTTAGCATACCATTTTATTATGCGCTCTAAAATAGCTGGTTCTGTTGGGTCTGCTGACAAGATTAGCATCTCCTCTCGGAATCCCTTGTGTAACGCTTCCTCCCGCATTCGTTGGCTAATAATAAGGACAGGGATGCTGAATAACCATTGCTGTTGTTGAAATGAAGACACGATTTTAAATACATTTTGCAGGCTTTCGCAGCTTGTTGAAATAAGCAGAGGTCTTGGCAAACTGACAAGATGCTCCATAGTCTCGCGATTGACGCTGGGACACTCGCGCTGATAAACCGCGATTTTTGATACGGAGGCTCCCTTCCTTTTCAGTTCATCTTCTAAAAAGAGCCGGCCTCCTTTGCCGCCGAAAATCACTATCTTTTTGTCCCTAATATCCTCAAAAAATGGCAACGCTAATAGATGTTCGCTATCAAATTTTTCTGTTGGCAGGATATCTACAGGAATCTTATGATTCACAAGTGCATCTGCTGTCCTCGGCCCTATTGCTCCAATAGCAGGCTTCAAATTGAGGGGTAAGCGGGGAGCGACGACATCTACCGCATTCTGACTGGTAAATATCAGCAAATGTTTATCGTTAATATTGCCCAGCATCATCTGTAATTCCGAGTTATTCAGTACACTGATTTCTAAGCTAGGAAAAAGCACCGGATGGCCAGCATGCTGCAGAACGGCTTTCCTTAAGTTTTCACTTTGATGTACCGCCCTGGTAATTATGATATCCAATCCAGACAACAGGGCTGACATTATGATTGCTCGTGAATAACGTAATCAATTCCAGGCCGATTATTTTTTTTGCTCAACGGATTACTTGTACATAAGCCAGCGTATTGAAAATCAATCATACGCAAAGGTAAATGCGCATCTCTTCCTTCGGGTATTCCGAGGCGAGTGGTTTGGATAACCTTCTCTGGGCTATAACCCACCTCATCTATGCGTATTTTTTCAGGATCAAACGTTTGCTGATTCCATTCTGGAACTTTCAACCCTAAAGATCGACAAAGCAATGTTTGCCCGGAACATAATTTATTTATGGGCTTCAACGTCGGTTTACCTTTGATGGTATTGAGTTTCAGCATCACCTCAATCATGTCGGGGGCTGCATCAATGAGATAGGGAATTCCTGCTTTAATTAGCACTGCATTGCCTTCACCTAAACACGAGACATTTATAGAGTCTCCTCCTCTTGCGTAATACATATAGATTGTTCCTGGCGGCATAAAAAGCGCTTTTCTTTTTTCGGTGAAGCCCAACGATGAATGACTGCCTTTCTCGGTTAAATAATATGCCTCAGCTTCAATGATCATCGCTGACATCCATCTATTTGCCAACCGATGACGTATGATTTTACCGAGCAACGTTCTTGCGACCTCTAGAGGATCTCGAGCGAAAAATTCGCTGGAGAGCATCAACGCCCCGACTCTTTTGGGATTTTAGCAAGCAATGCCTCTGCACCTTGGTCAATCAAATCTTGAGCCGCTTTATAACCTAGTGCTTCAGCCTGAGCTGTTGTTGCTTCTTGTGAGGTTTTGAGGATGCAACTTCCATTTGGGTCACCGACCATTGCCTTCAAACTTAGTACTTGATTATTTACGACAGCGTACGCCGCAATGGGAAACTGACAGCTACCGCCTAACTTTTGATTGAGGGTTCTTTCTGCTAGAACCGCGTAAGCGGTATCCGCATCGTTTAGGAAGGCTACATATTTTTTCAGAGTTGTGTCTTCTTGGCGGCATTCAATTCCTATGGCTCCTTGTCCAGCCGCCGGCAACATTTCATTAAAGGAAAAATAAGAATTAATTCTAGCGGCACTACCCAATCGTGTTAAACCTGCAGCCGCCAGTATGATTGCCTCATATTCACCATTATCTAGTTTTTGCAGTCTTGTGCCGACATTGCCACGAAGAGGCTCTATGTTCAAATCGGGCCGAATAGCTAATACCTGAGCTTTGCGTCGTAAACTCGATGTGCCAACTATGGCATGCGGTGGCAAATCAACTAGCGTTTTGAAACCGTTTGCAACAAAGGCATCTCTGGGATCTTCACGTTTACAAACAACGGTTAATTCGAGTCCCTCAGGAAGTTCTGCAGGCATGTCTTTAATAGAATGGACTGCCATATCGGCGCGATGTTCTAAAATGGCCTGTTCTAATTCCTTAACAAACAAACCTTTGCCACCAATAGCATTGAGTGGCGTCGCAAACATTTTGTCGGCTGTAGTGAGTATTCCTAATAATTCTACGTTGACTTCAGGATAACGAGTTTGTATTTGAGTTTTGATAAAATTAGCTTGCCAGAGCGCCAAAGGACTTTTGCGCGTAGCGATCCGAATAGTGAGAGTCATGGCTTAAGCTCTTCTGCCAAAGTAGTTTCAATTAAATTGTTTTTATTTTGCCAAATAGTATTCAACCAACTTTGAAAATGCCTGCGAAAGACTGGGTCGTTGTAGTAATCTCCATAAAGAGAATGATCCAGCGGTATCACTCTGTATTTTACGGTAATTTTAGGTATTTGTCCGGAGATAAACTTCCAAAAAGTGGGCCTTGGATGTGAGTAAATGATCGTAACATCCACTACTTCTTTTATGTAATCTTTAAGCTCAGAAACGACTAAGGCCACTCCGCCTGATTTAGGTCTGAGTAAATATTTATACGGTGAAGAACGGTCACGTTGTTTCTCGACGGTAAAGCGTGTGCCTTCTAAAAAATTCATAACAGTTGTCGGTCTTTGCTTAAATTTTTCACACGATGCTTTTGTTGCTTCTAAGTCTGCATTTTTTTTCTCGGGATGTTTTCTAAGATAAGCTTTGTTATGACGCTTCATGAATGGAAAATCTAACATGTAACAGGCCAGACCGCCCATAGGCAAGGTCCATAACAATTCCTGTTTCAGAAAAAACTTAATCAAACGAATTTTGCGATTAAAGATTTTCTGCATGACGACAATGTCAGCCCATGTTTGGTGATTCGCAAAAACGAAGTACCAGTGATTAAAATCTAAATTACCTTCGCCTTCTACTACCCACTTAGTTTTGCCCCCTAGCTTCAATAACAGACTATTGATATCGGTCCAAACAGAAGGAATGACGTCATTTTGCACTCTTTCGATAAAGTTTTTGCCTGATTTGAAGGGTACAAAAAATTTAATAATTCCGGCGATAACAATAAGTGAAGCCAGAAGCATGATATTAATAAAAAAAAGTAATCCGGCAACTACACCCACTACAGGAGCTGGTAAAAATGACACTATTAGCACCTCTAATTAAAATTATTGACCATCGCTATTTGAGTTGAGGGGATTGGGTTTGTTTTTAAAGAAATCTAAGCTTTCATATATTTGCTGGATATTTACCGTTTGAGTTTTGACTATAAATGGACAATCCCACACATTAGTAGAATGGCAATTTCGATAGCCCCCCAAATCTTTACCCCATAGTCCACCCGTAGGAGCGATGGATAATGTGTCATTTTGTAAAGTAATGGGGAAGGACGTTGCCAGGTTCCCTTTATAAATACAAACCATTTTTCCAACATTAATACCAATCCACTGCGCCCCTACGAAACTTTGAATTTGGTTATCAAAAGACTCTGAATAACTTTTCCAGCCCCTGGCGGCGGTTCCCCAATAAAGGCCATTTTTTATCAACTCGTTGGGTTGGGGACAAAAAAAAGTTTGTAAGGTGACTTGCGTTCCATCAGATTGATTAATGACCTTGGGCGCTGTGACTGCGGGAGGAGTTACAGCAGGATTGGCTGGGACAGAGGGCTGGCCATTTTGTGCAAAGATAGAGGGAGTATCAATCAGGCACGAAATCAAAATTAGGATGAAAATTTTAGCCTGAAAAAAATTACGCATGATATCTACCTCATAACCTAAAGACTTATTTCGCTTTATTTGCCTTAGCAGAAATTGTTCGCCAAAAACGTGTCCGTGGAATTCGAAGAAAAACCAAGATAATTAAAGTGGTCGTAATACTCACCGCATACATGCCAAAGGCAATCGCTAAACCTATTGCAGAAGTACACCACAACGTAGCAGCCGTAGTTAGCCCCCCAACTTGGTCACCTACCCGAAAGATGACCCCCGCGCCAATAAACCCAACCCCGATTGCGACTTGGGAAGCAATACGTGAGGGATCAGCAGGGAAGGGCAGACTTTTAGAGATGATTCCAAACACACAAGCGCCCATGGCTATACAACCAAAAGTACGTATTCCTGCTTGAGCGCCTCTATGCTCACGCTCCCATCCTATGGTACCGCCCGCAATAAAGGAAAATAACACTTGGAAAAGCGTATAGAGTTCATTTAAAAACTGTGACATTAATCTTCCTTTTATTTTATTTAAAATATACGCATTTTCGGACGTAATTCAAGGATTAGTCTGATTAGTCTCTTTGAAAGGGAGACGCCTCATGAGATACTGTGACCGATTTTGAAACCAAATTATGACCTCTAGCCTCTGCGTTGGGCCCGTGACTGTGGCCTCTACGTCGGAGCCGGACTTGCCTCTACGTCGGAGTCGCGACCTCCCTGCTACGTCGTCCCGCGACTTGTTCGCGGGATCCACGTCCCGAATGCTGGATCCCGCGAACAAGTCGCGGGA